>DMBA01000080.1 GCA_003446315.1 Ruminococcus sp.
CGGATCTCTATGTGACATTGGAGCCGTGCTGTCACTATGGTAAACAGCCGCCCTGTACCGAAGCAATCCTTGCAAACGGCATTTCACATGTTTATATCGGTTCTTCGGATCCGAATCCGCTTGTCAGCGGAAAGGGTTCGGCATATTTGCGCGAACATGGGGTCGCAGTAACGGAAGGGATCCTGAAAGCGTCCTGTGACCGGTTAAATGCCATTTTCTTTCACTATATCACAACGAAAACACCTTATGTGACCATGAAATATGCAATGACACTGGATGGGAAAATCGCTTGCTATACCGGTGCATCCAAATGGATCACCGGAGATGCGGCACGGGAACATGTCCAAAAAGAACGGCTGCGGCACAGCGGGATCATGGTCGGTGTCGGGACAGTTTTGGCTGATGATCCGATGCTGACTTGCAGGATTCCGGGCGGACGGAATCCGCTGCGGATCATTTGCGACACCTATCTGCGCACTCCGCTTTCATCGGCGATCGTGCAATCAGCCTCTGATGTGCCGACTATGATTGTTTGCGGTGATGCAGCAGCAGCGCACGCAGATGCGTTTCGGGCTGCCGGATGCCGGATCCTGCCGTGTGAAACTGCGGCTGACGGTAAAATTGATCTGCAAAAACTGATGCGCATTCTTGGAAACGAACAGATCGACAGCATCTTGCTGGAAGGCGGCGGCGAATTGAACTGGTCGGCGCTGCATTCCGGTATTGTTACCGTTGTGCAGGCATATATTGCACCAAAATTGTTCGGCGGTGCAGCAGCAAAAACGCCGGTACAGGGGCAGGGCGTGCCGGATCCTGCAAATGGCTTTCAACTGACAAATACGCATACAACGATGCTCGGCGATGATATGCTGATAGAAGGGGAGATCTGTTTATGTTCACCGGAATCATAGAAGAAATCGGCAAAGTTACATCTATCCAAAAAAGACGTTTATCCGCGCAAATCGGTATTGCATGCAGGCGGATTCCCGAAGATATGCATATCGGGGACAGCATTGCAGTCAATGGTGTCTGCCTGACCGTTACGGCATTCGATCAAAACGGATTTCATGCAGATGTTATGCATGAAACACTTGATCGTTCCGGACTCGGGGTGCTTCAAATTGACAGCAGCGTAAATCTGGAGCGTGCCATGCCTGCGAACGGCAGGTTCGGCGGACATATTGTTTCCGGACATATTGACGGTACCGGTACAATTTGCGATATCCGGAAAGACGGAATTGCGATTTGGTTTACCATTGCAGCGCCCCCTGAACTGATGCAATTGATCGTCGAAAAAGGGTCGATCGCAATTGACGGAATCAGCCTGACAGTCGCCAAAACAGAACAAGATCGGTTTTGTGTTTCCATTATTCCGCATACTGCCGGAAATACGATTCTGCCGGAAAAACGAAAAGGGGACACGGTGAATCTGGAAACGGACATCATCGGAAAATACGCCGCGAAATTATTGCAGCCGAAAACGGAACCCAAGCGCAGCGGCATCACGATGGAACAATTGGCGGAAAATGGATTTATGTAAAAAGGAGCGTGCAGAATGTTTGCATATAACACGGTGGAAGAAGCAGCAGAAGCTCTTCGGAACGGCGAGATCATTCTTGTGACGGATGACGAAGATCGTGAGAATGAAGGTGACATGATCTGTGCAGCGGAATTTGCAACAACGGAAAATGTCAATTTTATGGCGGCACATGCAAAAGGATTGATCTGCATGCCGATGAGTATTGCAATGTGCAAAAAACTGTGCCTGCCGCAAATGGTCGATGAAAACACAGACAATCATGCAACTGCATTCACCGTTTCGGTGGATCATATTGACACAACAACCGGGATCTCCGCAGCAGAACGCGGCTATACTGCGCGGAAGATCGTGGATCCGCAGGCGAAACCGGATGACTTTCGCCGCCCCGGTCATATGTTTCCGCTGATGGCGAAGAAAAACGGTGTGCTGGAACGGGAAGGGCATACGGAAGCAACGGTTGATCTCATGCGCATTGCGGGTTTGCAGGAATGCGGTCTTTGCTGCGAAATCATGCGGGATGACGGCACAATGATGCGTTCTGATGAATTGCAGGAAAAAGCACAGGAATGGGGCTTGAAATTCATTACGATTCAGGCGATCAAGGAATACCGCAAGATCCATGACCGGTTGGTGGAGCAGGTCGCTGATACACGCTTACCTACAAAATACGGGGATTTTCGGGCGATCGGATTTGTCAACCATCTGAACGGAGAGCATCATGTGGCACTGGTGAAAGGCGAAATCGGAGATGGGGAAGATATTCTTTGCCGTGTGCACTCGGAGTGCCTGACAGGGGATGCTTTCGGGTCATTGAAATGCGATTGCGGTCAGCAGTTTGCTGCGGCAATGCAGCAAATCGAAAAGGAAGGACGCGGTGTTTTGCTGTATATGCGGCAGGAAGGGCGCGGAATCGGGCTTATCAATAAACTGCGGGCATATGAGCTGCAGGATCAGGGGATGGATACACTGGAAGCCAATCTTGCACTGGGGTTTCCGGGCGATATGCGTGAATACTATATCGGGGCGCAGATCCTGCGGGAACTCGGCTGCAAAACACTCCGCCTTCTGACCAATAATCCGGAGAAGGTTTATGGATTACAGGGCTATGGAATGGAGATCAGGGAACGCATTCCGATCCAGATGGATGCAACTGCATTTGATCTGTTTTATCTGAAAACCAAGCAAACCAAAATGGGACATATCTTGCATTATGAATCCAATTAAACAGAAAAGGAGTTATTGATTATGAGAGTATTTGAAGGAAAACTGGTATCATCCGATGTGCGCATCGGCATTGCAGTTGCGCGGTTTAACGAATTCATCACCGGAAAACTGCTCAGCGGCGCGGTGGATACATTGAAAAGACACGGCGTATCAGATGCTTGCATTGATGTTGCATGGGTGCCCGGTGCATTCGAGATCCCGCTGATTGCACAAAAAATGGCGAATTCAGGCAAGTATGATGCGGTGATCTGCT
>DMBA01000147.1 GCA_003446315.1 Ruminococcus sp.
GTCTGCTCTAAGGGGATTATATCAACCGATGAAGTTACGCAGCCTTTTCTTTTCGTGTGATGCTGATTCCTTTGAGCAGTTCGCTTTACAGGATCACTTCACTCCAGTCTGTCGGTTCTCCAAGTACATAATTGTTCAGGAAATACGTCAGAATGTATTGTGCATCCATTGCTGTGATCTCGTTATCCTGGTCTACATCAGCAGCCAGATACGCTCTTTCGGTCAGATCGGGTTCGTTGCCAAGTGCTTGTTCCAAAAATGCATTGAGCGCCATTTGTGCATCGTTTGATGTAACTGTACCGTCACCGTCTACATCTCCGCGGATAAACTCGGATGATTCGGCTGTGAATGTATAGGAAACCTTGAGCAGCGATGGGTGTCCGTCAAATTGATCCGATTCTGCTGCTTTCTGATTCAAATAAGCATCCACATTTGCTTTGTTCTCCAAAAATGCATAGTTTTCATTCGGTTCCACCAACACGATCAGCTCGTACTGCTTTCCGGCAGCAAATTGATCGTCCGGTTTCATATAACCGCCTGCTTCAATATCATACCAGCCAATGCCGTGACGATAGACCGCATCCTGATAATCGCTTACATGACAAATGGCATCTGCAACCTGTATGCCGCCGTCAAACGGGTGCTCCCCTGCCTTCGGAAGATTGCCAAGCAGTGATACTGTGTCGATCTCACACCGCTGAACCGCTTCAAATGTATAAGACAAGCGCAAGATGAAGTCATTATAATAGCTCAGCTCTGCCGGTATGCCGTTGACAGTCGCTTTCACATCGCTCAGATCATCCGGAAGCTGCCAGCCGTCTTTGGGCCGCAGCAGAATATTGATAGAATAGTGTTCATCCGGATCAAATACCTGTGATTCCGAAACTGCTTCCTCTTCTTCTTCATCGAACCACAACATACCGTTTTTGTAAGCACCGTTCGAAAGATCACTGATGTCATATCCGTCACTGATAAGCGAAATGCCGGCAAATGTCGGGGGTTCATATCCAAACGGCTGCGATACACCGCAAACACCGATCTTCTGGATCGTTTTTAATTCTTTTGCAACAAAACTCTGATAAACGACCAGAATATCCGGATCATCCTGATATCCGCTGCACTGCACACTTTCACCATTCCATAAAACATTTGTAAACTGCTTTTGATTCAGGAATGTGTAACCTGCTTTCGGACGCAGATACAGCTCAATTGTGTATTCATGTCCTGCAATGATCCGGTCATCTTCTGTAAGTGTATGAAAAGCGGTGTAATCCATCCAGCGGATACCGTTTTTAATACCGGTATCTGTTGTCAGATCAGCAATTTCACATTGGATCGGCGATATAGAAAAGTCAGACGGTGAATAAGTCGGATCATCTCCGTGATACGGCTGTACTTCTGTATCAATGTTAATATCATTCAAAATCGGATTATCACGCGGGATAAATGTGTAATACAGCAGACAGTATTTGTTGTCATTTGTATATTCTGCTTCTGCAAGGAAGCCGTTCACTGTTTTTTCCATGCGGGATACAAACTCCGGGAACTGATATCCGGGATCTGCTTCCAGCAAAACATTATATGAATACCGTACATTTTCCTCAAATGTATCTTCGGGGCTGATCGGTTCGTTTGTATCCTCGTTATACCACATTTCACCTTCAGTATACATGGTATCTGTTTCCTGTCTTGCGATATGATAACCATAATCAAGCAAGGAAACCGCATTGAAAACAGGATGCATTCCAATCACCGGCCGCGCTACGCCGGTCACACCGATTCTCGAAAGCTCGGAGTAAGTCTGCGCTGTTGCATCAAAATCATAGGAAACAAGCAAATACGCAGAGTCGATGGTGCTGATGTTATCCGTCCGTGCGGTGTTATCAGAAATGCTGCCGTTCACAAAGGCATAAACGGATGTTTTGTCTGCCGGGAACTGATAACCTGATTTCGGTTTCAAGAGTACATCAAATGTATAGCGGTGACCGGTAATAAAAGTGTCGTTTTCTGTCAGGTCATCGTTATTTACATTTTGATCATACCATCTGACACCGTGAATAAAACCATTTAAATTATAATCCGGAATTTCGACCTTACTGCTGTCCGTTATTCTGAAACCGCTGTAAGCAGGTTTCATCCCGTCCATCGGTTCCGGAACATCCATCACAACAACACGGCGAACAGTATCGGTTCCCGCTGTTTTCGCAAATGTATATTCCAGAGATACAGAATGATCGTCATTGACGTTTACGACCGCTTCTTTTCCGTTGATCGTACCGTCAATCTGCACGGATGACGGGAAAATATACGGATTGCTGCATGAAAGCGTCACTGTGACTTTGTATTCGATACCGGACTGGAACGGCTCCTGATTGCCGATAAATGTACCGTTTGTCATGTCATACCATGAAACAGCATAGGAATCTGCGAGAGAATAGGTATTCTTGCCGCATTTTACGTTGGTGAGATCCGGCGTTTTTCCGACTTCCGGCTCCGGGATTCCGGTGACAGATACATTTGAAATGGGCGTTCCCTGTGACGGCGTTGCCTGAAACCGAATTGCAGCAGCATCTGCACTTCTGCGTGCAATCGTGCCGGTTTTTCCGAACAGGGTTCCGCCGAGTCTTTCCTTGCCGGCAAAAATACCGTCATCTGTTGCCTGCACATTTACCCAGAGTGTATACGTTTTGCCGGCTTCAAATGTCTGATTGTTTTCCATCTTCTGATCATATTCATTCAGCCAATAAGCAGAGCTTACAGTATACAAATTCGGATTTCGGGAAGCGAGATCGGCTGTATTCGGATACTGACCGACGATCGGCTTCACTTCATTGATGAGGCTGATGGTCTGGATCCTTGTTTTTACTTTTCCAAAATCATAGGTGAGTTTCATGGAAGTTTGGGTGTATTGTGTCACTTCTGCGGTATTTCCGTTGACCGTTGCTTTTTTTGCACTGAAATAATAACCGTCTGATGGCTTCACAGAGGCTTCAAACCGGTAACTGTGTTCGCTTTGAAATCTGTCACCGGGCTGAAGATAGATCTGATCGGTAACATCATACCATCGAATCGCATTGCTGCCGTTCCACTGATACACACTGTCGTCCGGAAGCGTCAATTCTGTCGGGGCTTTCTCCGTGGCTGCGGGTGTCGGGATATTGTTTACCGGAACAACCGATATTGCTTGTTTTTCACCGGCAGTAAACACATAAGAAAGCTGCGCTGCCATGACCGGATACGGTCCGTAGAAACTCATCTTTCCCTTTTTTCCGTTCACCGTTCCGACCATTTTCTCCTTGTCATCCGGGAACAAATAACCATCCGAAGATTTGCAGTTCAGTATGACGGTCAGCTCATACTGTTTGCCGGCTTTGAATGTGTCCGTTTCCGTCATGAGCGTGTCGCGTTCAACATCTCTCCATCTGACCGGATTTGTGATATTGATGTTCTGCGAATATACCACATATGCTGCTTCGTTTTCTGGCTGGATCCCGTCAAATACGGGATGTGCCCCGTCAACCGGTTCCTTGACATTTTTGACACCCACTGTTGACACAATGGTATCGGCTGCGGATACACGGAAGGAGAAACCGGTCGACCCCGGCAAAACTCCCGGCACAGCACAGAGCATCAATGCAGCCCCCGCTATCGCACCGAATCGTCGTTTTAAGTGTTTCTTCATCGAAAATACCTCCTTTTGCGGCATCGGATTTTGAGACAGCCGTGCGCTGTCTTTCTTTACTATACCATATTCGCTTTGATATGTCAAGTGATTTACATATTGTTGCATTTCTTTCCCAAAAAAGCGGAGAAAATATTTGTTCCTTTCTCCGCCATTTTTGATATTTAATTGTTGATCTCGCATTTCATAATTGTCAGATCAACGGCATTCAGTTTTTGATCTGCATTCCGGTCTGCAATGACTGCCTGCTCTGCGGTCAATGTGCCGTTGCCAAGCAGATATTGCTGCAATAATTTTGCGTCTTTGCAATCGGCAGAACCGTCTTCATTCAGATCCGGCAATGCTTTTTCTTCCGGCAAAACCGTTACAAACACCGTTTCTGTATGCTGCCCGAACAGCACAGCGTGCACCTCTGCTGTCCCCACTCCGACTGCAATCAGACTGCCGTCCGGTGCAATTTGTATCACATCCGGATCGCTGCTGACAAACTCGACCTGTTCTCTGTTATGACGCAATTGCCGTTTTTCTTTCTGATGCATCGTGATTTCATGCGTATCCAGTTGCAGCGGGTCTTTTTCCTTGCCGGCAAACCAATCATCCGCTGAACCGTAGCTGCCCGCACCGCCGGAAACGGTCAGCTTCACCGTGACACGCTCGCCTGCGGTAAGCGGAATTTCTACATATGGAGTCTGCCAGACTGCCCATCCGGCACCGCTGCCTTTTGTCTCAGCTGTTTTGCCGTTTCTTGTCTCCGCAGTGAGCTGATACTGCATGGTGGTATCACCCTGAATATACACCATGCATTTGTAGATACCGTCTTCGTCCGGAACAAAGGCTGTTTCCGCTGAACTGTTGGAAAATGCACGTTCTGAGTACCAGTGCAGCGCGTAATCGCCGGATCGGATATCCTCTGCACGCACATCAAAATGACTGTCTGCCGTTGCTCTGAGCGTCCACGCATCCGGTTGGTTCGTCCATCCGCCGTTCCGTTCATAACCGGGATTTTCAAACAGGTTTTTACCGTATTCCATATGATCTGCGGGCGAACCGTGCACTATGGAATATACATACAATGAGTCAAGCGGTGTTCCGTCCTTCCCGAACAATGCCTGATTGTCAACACTGGAGCCGCCGTAGTATTCTTTCGCTTCCGGATCAAATTCCGATGCACATGCATTTGCCCATCCGGAGCCGAATCTGTTCCAGATCGGAACATTCGCTGAAAACGATGTCCCGACTCCCAGCCATGCCGGTTCCCAATAAAACACGCCGATGCCCATACCGTCCGGAATGCTTGCAATCGTCTGAAACAGATCATGCAGGAATGCACGCTGTCCCGCAGGACTGATCTCATAGGATTCATATTCCCCCAGCTTTGATGCATCGCCGATGGTGTTCGGGAAATCATCTGCATCCGCAAATGTATATGACCATGAGGTTTCTGCAACCATCACTTTTTTGTGATATGTGCCGGAAACTGAACGCAATACACTTGAAAGATCAGAAAGCGTACCGTGCCAGTATGGATAATAAGAGGTCGCAAATACGTCATAATCTACATGCGTTTGATCCAGCATTTTCGCAATATAAAGCATATTGGATGCTTTTTCCGGATTGGTAAAATGCAGGCAGACCAAAGTCGCCGGATCAAACTCCCGGACTGCTTTTGCGCCTGCATTGAACAATACTGCCAGATCGCGCCAGCCTTCCGTGCTCCAGTTATAGTCTGCAAGTTTTACGCCGCACATGCCGGTCGTGGTTTCATTGCCGACCTGTACCATGGCGATCTCCGCACCTGTCTGACGAATCGCATGCAGCGTTTCCGTTGTATATTGATAAATCGCATCTGCTTTCTGCGAAAGAGTATATCTGTTCCACGCTTTCGGCGCATTCTGCTTTCCCGGATCTGCCCAGAAATCCGAATAATGAAAGTCTACCAGCATCTTCAAGCCGGCTTTTGCACAGCGTTTTGCAATCTGAACGGCATTCTCTGCATCACAAATACCGCCGCCGTAATTCTCTCTTGTCGCAGAATGATAAGGATCATTCCAGACACGAACACGAATCGTATTGACACCGGCTTCCGCAAGGGTCTGAAATATATCCTGCGGGTTGCCGTTTTGATCCCGGAACACAACCCCGCTGTTTTCCAGAGACAGTACAGATGAAATATCGACTCCTTTGAACGGGTCACCGTTTTCAAACGGCAAGCCTTCCAGATCATGAAACAGCACTTCTGTTTCCGCCTGTGCGTGCTGCATCGGCAGCGGGATGGCGGTCAGAAGACATGCTGCTGTCAGCAGCGCTGTCATGCGTTTCTGCTTTTTCATAGAAATCCCCCATTTTCAAGTAATTTATATGATTCTATTATATCAAAATGCGGAAACAAATGCAAGCATTTTTTCACATTCTTTCGTAGTTGTGTACAAATCGCACATGTTTCATGTATTGATATTACACATAGTATATTTCATCGCTATATTAACAAAAATGAGATCAAATTTTATTGTACTATTGACTATTTTGACAAATTATGGTAAAATAGGGGTATCATCCGCGTGTGAGAAGTATCTTGTTCCCGTTTTCGGGCGCAAAATGGAAGGGATTAGAAAGATGAGGCGTTTGCAAAAATTATTTTCCGGCTTGTTCGCAATGTCTGTTGCGTTATCAAGCACAATGACATTTTTCCATGACATAACCGTTCAGGCGGATCAGCAGATTCCGGCTTATGAATATGACGGTGTTGCTGCGCAAAGCACCAGCGTGGTCGGCGGAAGGATCACTGCAAAGCCCGGCGAAACCGTGGATTATCCCGTTTATCTGCTGTATAATCCGGGATATGCTGCCGCCGGCATCTATGTGGATTTTGACCGTGAACTGATCCCGCAAACCGATGTCAACAACAAAATGCTGCTGACAATCGGAGAAGCTGCCGATGATCTGATGACTGTCACGGCTGGGAATCTGGAAGAATTGTCCAGATTCGGTATGGCAAGCATCCCGCAGACCCAAACCTATGAGGAATCCGATGACGGCGTTTTGTTATCTGCTTCCTTCACGGTTCCGGATCAGGCAGAACCCGGCACGATCTACGAAATGCATGTCACAGTCGATCAACTGGCAAAACGAAACGGCTCGGATCTGCCGTATCAAACACTGGATGGATGGATCGAAGTCATTCCGCCGGGGCCGCTGACCATTGCAGAAGGCAGTTTTGGTGCGAAAACGGATAATTTGACATGGCTACTCGATGAAACCGGTACCCTTACGATCGCCGGCAGCGGCAGTACCGGTGATTTTACCGATCAATCCCCTGCTCCGTGGAGCGCCTATGCAGATGAGATCACGCATGTTGTCATCTCAGACGGCGTTTCTGCACTCGGTGCACAAGCGTTTCAGGATTGTGCGCAAATGCTGGATGTTTCCATTGCAGATACGGTCAGTTCGATCGGGGCATTGGCATTCAGCGGCTGCGAACAGTTATCCGCTGTTTATTTGCCGGAAATGCTCGATTCTGATGCTTTTTCTGCGGATGCTTTCCGATTCTGCGGGAATTTGCAGGAATTTTCGATTTCCGATCAAAACCGGTCTTTTTCCGTTGAAAACGGCATCCTTTATTCAAAAAATGCGGATCAATTGATTTGCTGCCCTGCCGGGATTACCGATTGCAGCATTCCGGATACGGTTTCTGTCATCGGAGAACATGCATTTTGCAGCAGCGATCAACTGGAGCAAATCCATATTCCCAGATCGGTGACTGCTATTCAGGAAGGTGCTTTTTCCGGTTGCAGCAGTCTTGGGATCATCTCATATGACGGTTCGCCGTCGGAATGGGACCGGATCCGGATCGAAGAAGATAACGATGCGCTTTACGCGGGCTATTTGAACTGTAAAGAAACGGATACGACCACTACAACCACTACGACCAGTACAACGACTACAACAACTACAACGACTACGACAACTACAACGACTACGACAACTACAACGACTACAACTACAACCACTACGACCACTACGACCACTACGACTACAACGACTACAACG
>DMBA01000111.1:0-6655 GCA_003446315.1 Ruminococcus sp.
TTTTGTTCCTGTGCCATTGCCGCAGCAAACGGATCATGCAGGGATGCATCGTTTTGTGATGCGCCGCATGCAGGGCAGACCGTTTCTTCCGGCGGGATCGGATTCCCGCAGACAGGACAGGTATTCATTGGCAGCTCCTTTTCCGGATACATTCTGCATATGCCACCGGATATGCGGCATGGATCATGCGGCCTTTGCGGATATGCCAGCCGTTTTCGTGCAAAAATGCGATATAGCTGTCTTTTGTCCATTTTTGCTTTGTGCGGTAAGCGACTGTGCGGCGGAGCAGCAGGGAAACCAGATTCTGATTCACGGTCTGATCGCTGTGGATGCAGCAGGGCGCGATCAGAACGCCGTCGGGTTTGAGAATGCGTGCAAACTCCTGCATGGTTTGCGCAGGATCCGGCACGGAATAAAGCAGATTGACTGCAACGACAGCATCCAATGCGCCGTCTGTGATCGGCAGGGCATCGGGGGCGGTTTGCAGATAACGCAGATTTGCCGGCACCGGCTGCCGGATCTCATAGGTTCTTGCATCTGCGGAAAGCACGGCAACGGTGACGAATGCGGCTTTTTCCGCAAGCATTCTTGCAAGGGTATCGTCGCCGGCAGTCAGGATCAGGATGTGTTTCCCGTCAATTGCAGAACCGATCATGTCGCAGATCTGCGCACTGATCCTGCGGCTTTTTTGGATCAGAAAATGGGAAATGGGTGTAATATGGTTGTCAGTTTGCTGATTCATATGTTCCTCCGATTTTTGAAGATAGGATATCAGGATTCCGGCATGCCGTCGGGCAGAATATCAGATACTGCGTATAAAACGGCATTGCCGGAGAGAAATACACGGTCTTTTTGGATTTCCGCATGCAGGATGCCGCCGCGCACAGATGCCTGATATGCTGTGACGGCATGTTTTTGCAGTCTGCGGCATCCGGCTCATAGAACCGCAGCAGGATATATGCCGCGGCAAGTGTAGCATGCCCGCAGAAGTCGATCTCGCCTTTCGGCGTAAACCAGCGCAGGCAATAATGATCGCCGTCTTTGACGGTAAATGCCGTTTCGGAAAGATTGTTTTCAGCGGCGATCTGCTGCATCCATGCATCCGGCAGCCATGCTTCTGTCACGCAGACGGCAGCCGGATTGCCTGCAAAGACCTGTTCGGTAAAAGCATCTGCAATATATTGTTTCATTTATGTGCTCCTTCACAGCGGGATAAACCGGCTTCCATAGCGGCGAGCAGTTCATCGGGGATGCCGCGCGGCCCGCGGATGGCACTGACACCGAAATCCCGCAGGCGATCCAGCGGAAACTGATTCTGCGAGAATGTGCCGCAGAGCTGCAAACGCATCACGGTGTCCATATCCAGCCCGTTCTGATGATAGTGACAGGGAATATTGATCTCCGTGACCGTGCAGCAAAACGTGACCGCGCCGATGGGTTTCCCTTCGTAGATATAGACCGTATCGCCGACGATGAAAGCGCCGCTTTGTTTCCAGAAGATCTCCGGATCTTTGCGGAAGCTCTCCGCGATATTCTCGAATTTGGGATTTGCGGGGATGAGCCATGCTTTTGGTGCTGTCCGGTGTTTTTTGCCGGCTTTTGCGGCGATCAGCGCATAACTCATCCGGATGGCAGCAAAAACCTGATCTTCCGGCACGCTGCCGTCCAGCAGAACGGTCAGCCAACTGTTTTTGTTCATGTGATATGCCGGGAAGAATCCTTGCTGCATCAGCATGGAGCCGAGCATCATCGGGTCACATTTCAGATTCAGCACCCCGCAGATCTCATCAGACGGCAAACCGAGTTTTCTTTTGGAAATATGCATCATCAGGGCATACCACTTCCCGTTTTCATGCCGGAACACAGCGGCATCCGGTGTGTTTGCCCACGGAAATTCCGGTTCAGTGTGATATTGTGTTTTTGCAAATGAAAAGACGGATTCCGGCAAAGCGCCGCAGGGGTTCTTCTTGGGCATAGGATGCATCTCCCTTCTGTTGATACAGTTTGATTATATCATGCTGCACGGATAAAGTCAAGTGCAGATCAGCCCGACGGATTTCGGCAAAAAAAGCGGAATTCATCGGTTATAATAGTATCGCATAGATACAAAAGAAGGGAATGGTTCATATGACAGAATGGAAACAGCTTCGGGAGCATCCGAAGGTGCGGCAGGCATTGCAGGTGATATGCAGCGGAATAGCGGCTTGCCTGCTGGCGACGGCATCCTTCAACGGCGTGCGGATCCCGTTGAATGCGGCGCTTTCGGCAGCGCTGCCGCCGCTTGGCGGGCTTGCGGTACTGGCGGGCAGTGCGGTGACATATGCATTGACCGGCATGCTGAAGGAGCAGCCGATCCTGCTGTGCACGCTGGCACTGACAACGATCCTGCGCTGGATCCTCGGAGTGAATCACACACCGCGTGCGGCTGCGATGCTTGCGGCGTGCAGTACGTTTCTTGCGGCAGTGATTTTCGGCATGGCAGGCATGATCTCCGGCAGAGACTGGCTGCTTTGGAGTCTGGGCAGCGTGATCTCCGGCGGACTTGCGGCGTGCATCCGGCGGGTGCTGATGCGATTTGAAGCGGGTTTACCGGTGCGGCTGCTGGAAACGGACACCTTGCCGTTTTCCGTTTGCTGTATGCTGGGACTGTCGGTGCTGTGCACATTCCGGCTGGTGATGATTAGTTTCGGCGATCTGGCAGCGGGATTTCTGATCCTGACGGCAGCGAAACGCTATCGCACGACCGGCGGAGTCTATTGCGGGACGCTGGCAGCCTGCGCGATGGTGCTGGCAGATATGAAAACGGCAGGGCTGGCGGCGTGGCTGCCTGCTGCGGGACTTGCCGCCGGATGGCTTTCCGGCAGATCGGCGATCCTGTCGTATCTGGCGGTGCAGGGCATCGGCGGACTGGGCTTGCTGCTTTCACAATGGAATACGGCAGTATCCAATGCGTGGATCGGCGGGATGATCGGCGGATTGGCGTTTTTGTTTTTGCCGGCTGGGCAGATCGCAGATGCGGTGATCCAATGGTGCGATTCGGAAGCAGATCTTGCTGCACTGACAGAAGCGCGAATGGATTTTTTGTCCCATTCGATTGCCGGCGTGCGCGGTGCAGCGGAACGCATCTCGAATATGATGATGCGCAATCCGCAGAAAACGGATCCGGCGGAGCAGGTTTGTGCACATATATGCAGCAAATGCAAAAGCCGGTCGCTCTGTTGGGAAGGCGGCGATACAGAGGTGCAGGAATGCTTCCGGCGGCTTGCAGCGGCAGCGCCTGCGGAGCATCCTTCCGCGCCGTTCGGCTGTGTGATGCCGGAGCAGGTGACGGCAGAATTTGCGAGATTGAAGCGGCAGAATGCACAGATGCGGGCATCTGCGGTGCGGCTGCATGATACGCAGACGCTGCTTTATTCGCAGCTTCGGATCACAGAGGAATTGCTGCATCGTGCGGGTCAGCTTTCAAAGCACATTTATCATCGGGAGCTGACCCGCTGCGTGACGGATATCCTGAAAAAGTATGAGATCCCGGTGATTGCAGCGGCGGTATCCGTTTCGGAGAATCAGCGTGTGCTGGCGGAATTATATGCGCCGGCAGATGCGGAGCTGGATGCAGAACTGATTACGGCTTGTCTGGAAGAAGCACTGCAAAAGCCGCTGCAATGCTGCGGAACGGAGCAGGCAGGCGATGAACAGCGCATGATCCTGCAAACGGCAGGCGGATTTTCTGTCACGACGGCAGCGGCGCAATGCGCGGTGCATGAGGATGAGCCGTGCGGGGACTGCTGGGATACCTTTTCAGACAGCAGCGGCGCAGTTTATCTGACGGTTTCCGACGGCATGGGCAGCGGCAGACATGCAGCAGTAGAATCCCGCATCGTGCTCTCGAATTTCCGGCAGCTTGTGCAATCCGGCATGGACTGCAAGGAAGCGGCAAGCATGATCAATTCGATCATGCTGACGAAATCCGGAGAAGAACGGTTTGCAACGCTGGATGTTGCGCGGATCTGCACGGATACGGCATCCGTGACGCTGTATAAATATGGTGCAGGCCCGACCTTTATCCGGCACGGCAGCCGCGTGACGCTTTGTCAGGCACCGACACCGCCCATCGGGATCCTGCCGCATGCGGAGCCGTATACGACCGTGATGAAGCTGGATCGCGGGGACATGCTGTTCCTGATGTCGGACGGGCTGGATGATACATTGTTCCCGTATATCCGGAAGAAGATCAAGCAAGGCGGCGATTTGCAGACGCTCGCACATATGGTTTGCGCACGGGCGCAGCGAAACGAAAAAGGCGACCCGCAGGATGACGTTACCGTGCTTGCTGCAACAATTTCCGACACCGTGATTGACAGCTAATTGCAGACAGACTCTGTAAAATGTTTAACCCAGTTCCTCAAATACCGTGATTTTTATGAAAAATAGCACACAGAACGAATGATTATTGTTAATCTGCACAAAATACATTTGAAAAAAGTGTCCGATGTTCCAAATTTTATATTAAATTGCAAAAGGGCTTGAAACTTGCGGCGATTTATGGTAAAATGTATATACGGCGTATTGTCACCCGCGCGGATTTTTGCGCAATGTGCACGATACAAAAAATGATTGAATTTTATGAAAGAAAGGATTGGAAACGACCGGTATCACAGCCGGATCGGTTCGGGAGGAACTTATGGGTATGTCACAGAACAATCAGAATACGGGACAAAATCCGAATTCGTTTCCGCTGCATCTGTTTTATCAGGGCAAAAATTACGATGCACAGCGCTTTTTCGGTGCACATACGGAAGAACGCGACGGTGTCAAAAAGACCGTTTTTCGCGTTTGGGCACCGAATGCGATAGATGTTTCCGTAGTCGGCGATTTTAACGAGTGGAACCGGGATGCCAACACGATGCTGCCGATAGCAGACGGCGTATGGGAAGCATCGTTGGATCTTCTTCCGCCGTATACAATATATAAATACAGCATTTTGACGAAATCAGGCGATGTAAAACTCAAGAACGACCCCTACGGAACGCATTTTGAAACCGCACCGCAGAATGCGACCAAGCTCTATGAATCCGCCTATCAGTGGAAGGATGCAGCATGGGCGGAGAAAAAGGCGAAGACCAATGTCTATAAATCGCCGATGAATATTTATGAGGTGCATTATGCCTCGTGGCGCACATATGAGGACGGAAATCCGCTGAATTATGTGGAATTTGCAAAGCAGTTGATCCCGTATATGCAGGAAATGTCCTATACGCATGTGGAGTTTATGCCGCTGACGGAATATCCTTATGACGGTTCATGGGGATATCAGGTGACCGGCTATTTTGCACCGACATCCCGTTTCGGAACACCGGATGATTTCCGTCAGATGATCGACATGTTCCATCAGGCTGAAATCGGCGTGATTCTGGACTGGGTTCCGGCGCATTTCCCGAAAGATGAACAGGGACTTTATGAATTTGACGGCGCATGCCTGTATGAATATACCGATCCGCTGAAGCGGGAGCATAAGGGATGGGGCACAAGAGTATTTGATTACGGCAGACCGGAAGTCTGCTCGTTCCTGATCTCCTCTGCACTGTATTGGCTGGATGAATTTCATATTGACGGTTTGCGCGTAGATGCGGTTGCTTCCATGCTTTATCTCGATTATGACCGCAGAGACGGCGAGTGGCGGCCGAATGTCAAAGGCGGCAGAGAGAATCTGGAAGCCGTTGCATTTTTGAAGCAGCTCAATGAAGCCGCATTCGGCAGACATCCGGATGTTTTGATGATCGCAGAAGAATCCACGGCATGGCCGCTGGTCACAAAACCGACCGATATCGGCGGCTTGGGCTTCAATTTCAAGTGGAATATGGGCTGGATGAACGATATGCTGTCCTATATGTCAATGGATCCGCTGTATCGTGCATTCAATCATGATAAGCTCACATTCTCATTCTTCTATTGTTTCTCCGAGAATTATGTTCTGCCGATCTCGCATGATGAGATCGTGCACGGCAAGTGCTCCATGCTGGAGAAAATGCCGGGTACTGAAAATGATAAATTCGCATCGTATCGTGCATTCCTTTGCTATATGTTTGCGCATCCGGGTAAGAAGCTGCTCTTTATGGGTCAGGAATTTGCACAGCGCAAGGAATGGAATTATCAGCAGGAGCTGGAATGGTTCATGCTGGATTATCCGAGTCATAATACCATGCGGGAATTTTCAAAGGCACTGAATAAATTCTATAAGGATACACCGGCGCTTTGGGAAAATGACGATTCATGGAAGGGTTTTAGCTGGATCTCCAATGATGACTACCGGCAGAGTGTGATCGCATTCCGCCGCATTGATGACAGCGGTGAAGAAGTGATCGCTGTGTGCAATTTTGTACCGGTCGGCAGAGAGCATTACCGCATCGGCGTGCCGCATGAGGGAACCTATACGCTTGTATTTGATTCCGATGCGACTGCATTCGGCGGCAGCGGAACGGCATCCAAAAAGGTCAAGTCCGAGGAAGTCGGGATGCATGGCTTTGAGCAGTCGGTTGAATTGACGCTCCCGCCGCTGTCCGTGCAGTATTACCGTCTTGCACCGAAAAAGACCCGTGCAAAGAAAGCAGATGCAGCCGAGCCTGTAAAGGAAGAAAAGCCAAAGAAGACCCGCGCA
>DMBA01000111.1:6799-8853 GCA_003446315.1 Ruminococcus sp.
CCGAGCCCGTAAAGGCAGAAAAGCCGAAGAAGACCCGCGCAAAGAAAGCAGATGCTGCCGAGCCAGTGAAGGCGGAAAAACCGAAGAAAACCCGTGCGAAAAAAGCAGATGCTGCGGCGGAACAGCCCAAAAAACCGCGCATCGGAAAAAAGAATCCGAAAAATGATGAATCATAATATAAAGGAGGCGCTTGTTCTATGAATACGAAAAAAGAAGTCGTAGCGATGCTTTTGGCGGGCGGACAGGGCAGCAGACTCTATGCGCTGACACATGATATGGCAAAGCCGGCAGTACCGTTCGGCGGCAAATATCGTCTGATTGATTTCCCGTTGTCAAACTGCACGAATTCCGGCATTGATACGGTCGGTGTGCTGACGCAGTATCAGCCGCTGGTGCTGAATGAATATATCGGAAACGGCGAACCGTGGGATCTGGACCGCATGAACGGCGGCGTGCATGTGCTCCCGCCTTATGAGAGCAATTCCGGCGCATCATGGTATGAGGGCACAGCGAATGCCATTTACCAGAATATCAGCTTTATCGAGCGATATGATCCGGAATATGTCGTGGTGTTGGGCGGCGACCATATCTATAAAATGGATTACGGCAAAATGGTGGATTATCACAAGAAGCAAAAGGCAGATCTGACCATTGCCGTATTGGATGTGCCGCGTTCCGAGGCATCGAGAATGGGCATCATGATCTGTGATGACGAAATGCGCGTCACAGATTTCGTGGAAAAGCCGGCAGAACCGAAATCCACGCTCGCTTCCATGGGCATCTATGTGTTCACATGGTCAAAACTGAAGAAATATCTGATCGAAAATGAAAATGCAAACACCGGTTCAAAGGATTTCGGCAAGGATATCATTCCGGCAATGCTGAATGACGGCGAACGGCTGTATGCATACACCTTTGAAGGCTATTGGAAGGATGTGGGCACGCTCGGCTCTCTGTGGGATGCCAATATGGATCTGCTTGCACCGGCAGAGCAGCTCAATCTATATGATAAATCGTGGCGTATTTATTCCCGCCACAGCAATCTTCCGCCGCAGTATATCGGCGCAAGTGCCGAGATCGAAAATGCCATGATAACGGAAGGCTCCGTCATCGGCGGCAAGGTCGATTTCTCCGTCATTTTCGGCGGTGTGACCATTGAAGAAGGCGCAAAAGTACAGTATAGCGTTGTGATGCCGGGCACGGTCATCAAAGCAGGCGCTGTTGTGGAATATGCAATTGTCGGTGAAAACTGTGTCGTTGAGGAGAATGCGCATATCGGCAGGAGTCCGGAGGAATATTCCGGAGAAAACCGCGATGAATGGGGCATTGCCGTGACCGGGCACAATATTACAGTCGGTGCGGGCAAAGAAGTCCTGCCAAAGCAGATTCTGTCTGAATCAATCTGACCGCACGCGAAAACGGAGGTAACAAATGGGAACCAATCAAAATGTATTGGGTCTGGTGTTTGCCAGTATCCATGAAGATGCAATTTTTGATCTCACAAAGAACCGCACACTCGGTTCTGTACCGTTCGGCGGCAGATACCGGCTGATTGATTTTCCGCTTTCGAATCTGGTAAATTCCGGAATCTCGCAGGTGGGTGTCATCACCAAACGCAATTACGGTTCTCTGCTTGACCACATCGGATCCGGCAGAGAGTGGGATCTCGCAAGAAAAAAGGGCGGACTGCACCTGCTCCCGCCTTACAGCCATACCAGTTCCACAATGTATCACGGCAAATTGGATGCGCTTGGCAATATCTGGAGCTTTGTGGAGCATGCAGCAGCAGAATATGTGATCCTGACGGATTGCAATATTGTCACAAATATTGATTATCGTCCGGCGATTGAAGCGCATATCGCATCCGGCGCAGATATTACCGCGATCTATGCAAAGGGCTATTACGATCAGGCGACGGGTGCATCCGCAGAGATCTTCGGCATCGGCGGAGATGGCTTTGTCAATGATGTGATGATTAACCCGCCGATGACGGGAAGCTGCAATCTCGGTCTGGATATGTTCATTATGAGCAAGGATTTCCTGCGCCGGATCGT
>DMBA01000239.1 GCA_003446315.1 Ruminococcus sp.
GGAAAGGGGAGATCGTACCGCTTATCTAATGCTATGTAAAATGAATAACAATTCATGTCGGTAGATCGGGCTGAAAAGGGCGTTTTTCAGTATTTTGACAGGATATCGGATCCTGTGCGGCATATAAGCTGCTGTTTCTTGTACATTTTGCGCTGATTTTGCTGTTTTTACGGAGATTGCGGATCCGGCAGGCAGCATCTGATTCCGGGCGCAAACGCGATTTTCGTCTTTACTTATTGACATTGTGTTATATAAATGATATAATAGGATAAAATTGCAGATTCGGGGGTAAAAACATGCATATTTTGAAAAAAATCGGAAAAATCATCGGAATCATCCTATTGATCCTGCTTGCGCTGGTGATCCTGTTCCTGACCGGAACAACGATCATGCACAATGTAAAAGAGAAGAAAAATCTGGCATTTATGGAAGAAAAGGGCTATTATCATCCGGTATCGGTCGGCGATCGTACCCTGAATGTGCTGATTTCCGGCGAAAAAGACGGTGCACACCGCATCATCCTGATGTCGGGTGCAGGTGCGGGGTTCCCGCTGGAAACCGCAAACCTTTCGGAGAAAATCGGCAAAGAAAATCAGGTAATTTATGTCGCAAGACCCGGATTTGACGGCAGTGATGATGCAAAAGAGGACATAACTGTGTCATTTGTGGTAGAAAATTACCGGAAAGCACTGGAAAGCGCCGGCATCCAAAAGCCCTATCTCCTGATGCCGCATTCGCTCGGCAGCATCTATGCGGCATACTGGGTGAGCAAATATCCGGATGAAATCGAGGCAATGGTCGATATAGACGGCGTATGTCCGCATCCGTATACCGATGCGGAAATACAGCAGGAAGCCGATGAGGCTGCCGCAGATTTGTCGTTCTATAAAATGGTGAGACATGCAATCAGACTCGGTATCGTTGAGCTGGATCTGCGCGGCTTTATGTCAGCTGATCCTGCATATTCGGAAGATGAACAGCGCATTCTCGATACCATGCAGATCTGTACATTTGAAAAGAAAGCGATCGTTTCAGAGGGCTTGCACAACGCTGCAAACTACAATGATACATGGAATGCATTGCAGCCGAACGATGTTCCGAAGCTGTACATCTGCGCTTCCAATGCGTACAAAACAGCCGAAGAACTGGAACAGGATGATGTTCTGCAAGATGATAGGATCGAGTATTTTTCAGAGGGCTATACCGGCAGCGAGGACGGCCGCAGGGCTTATGCGTTTCAAAAGTATCTGGAAGAATGCGAAAGGGTGCGGGAAGACGAACTGAAACCGTTTGCAGAGAAGCTCGGAAACTGCAAGATCGAATATCTGCCCGGCGATCATCACATTTTCAATGACAGACCGGAAGAATGCGAGAAGATTATTCTGGATTTCATCAACGGTCTGGCATGATGCGCGGACGCTTTCTCCATAATCTTTGCATCCTTATATAATAATCGGCGGATCATTCGGCTGCGTTACAGGAAAAACAGAAAATCTTTGTGGAATCTGCTGTTTTTCGGATGCATTTGTTCGAATTCACAAATCGTTCATAAAATGTTCATGGTATATTCATAGACAAATCTGCTGTGATATGGTATAATAAATAGACCGTTTACGCGGATTCGGGAGTATGCCCGCCGTTTTGCGGGAGGTTTTTCACCTTCCCCCACCTGCGTTTACCGGATTAAAATGACGAAAGAGGTGAATTTCATGCTGCGTAAGGAAGAAAAGACTGAGGTCATTCTTGCAAATGCGACCCACGAGGGCGATACCGGTTCTCCTGAGGTTCAGATCGCAATTTTGACCCGTCGTATCAATGACCTGAATGCTCATCTGAAAGAGCATAAGCACGACCACCACTCTTACCGTGGTCTGCTGAAGATGGTCGGTCGCCGCCGTAACCTGCTTGCTTATCTGAAGAAGAAGGATATCGAGCGTTACAGAGCAACGATTGAGCGTCTCGGTCTGCGTAAGTAATGCGCAAAAGGAGGGAGGGGGGCGACTCTCTCCCTTTTTCCTTTGCACACGGCAATCTGCTGTTTTCTGTTTGTGCCGGATTTAGCATGAAATCATGTGCTGCACCCAGAGTCTGTGCAGCCTGTGCTTTTGTGCTAACACCGGAAGGGCATACAGAAAACAGAGGAATATCAATGACTATATAAGGAGGCTTTTTACCATGTTTGAAAACCATAAGATTTTCAAGACAACTTTCTGCGGCCGTGAACTGACCGTTGAAACCGGTAAAACATGTGAACTTTCGAATGGTTCCTGCTGGGTTCGCTGCGGCGAAACCGTTGTGATGGCAAATGTTACTGCAAGCGAAAAACCGCGTGACGGCGTTGATTTCTTCCCGCTTTCTGTTGACTATGAGGAGCGTTTGTATTCTGTCGGCAGAATTCCCGGCAGCTTCATGAAGCGTGAGGGCAAGCCCACTGAGCATGCCATCCTCACTTCCCGCTGCGTTGACCGCCCGATCCGCCCGCTGTTCCCGAAGGACATGCGCAACGATGTGGCTGTTGTGATGACCGTTCTGGCTGTCGATCAGGATGTGATGCCTGAGATCCTCGGCATGATCGGTACTTCGATCGCAATTTCGATTTCTGATATCCCGTGGAACGGCCCGATCGGCGGCGTGGAAGTCGGTCTGGTGGACGGCGAGATCGTGCTGATGCCCACAAAGGCACAGAGAGCTGTCTCTGACCTCAAGCTCACCGTCGCTGCAACTGCAAACAAGATCGTCATGATCGAAGCAGGTGCAAACGAAGTTCCGGAAGACCTCATGCTCGAATGCATCCTGAAAGCACATGAGGAGATCAAGAAACTCGTTGCATTCATCTCTGATATCCAGAAGGAGATCGGCAAGCCGAAGTTTGCATTTGAATCGCAGGAAGTTGACCACGAGCTGTTCGATGCAATTGCTGCATTTGCACGCAAGGACGTTGAATTTGCACTCGATACCAATGATAAGAATGTCCGTGAAGCAAGACTGCTTCCGATCAAAAATGCAATTCATGAGAAGTTTGATGCGGAGAACGAGAGCCGCATCGGTATGATCGACGAATGCATCTATAAACTCCAGAAGACCATCGTCCGTGAGTGGCTCTATCAGGGCAAGCGCGTGGACGGCAGAAAGATCGACGAGATCCGTCCGCTGGCTTCCGAAGTCGGCGTGCTGCCGCGTGTACACGGTTCCGGTCTGTTCACCAGAGGTCAGACACAGGTTCTCACGATTGCAACCCTCGGCCCGATCTCCGATGCGCAGCGCATTGACGGTCTGGATGAAAATGAGGAAACCAAGCGCTATATGCATCAGTATAACTTCCCGTCCTACTCTGTCGGCGAGACAAAGCCGAGCAGAGGCCCGGGCAGACGTGAGATCGGTCACGGTGCACTCGCTGAGAAGGCACTCGTTCCGGTTCTGCCGTCTGTTGAGGAGTTCCCGTATGCAATGCGCCTTGTCTCCGAAGTGCTCAGCTCCAACGGCTCTACTTCACAGGGCTCGATCTGCGGCTCTACGCTCGCTCTGATGGATGCAGGCGTTCCGATCAAGGCTCCGGTTGCAGGTATCTCCTGCGGTCTGATTACAAAGCCGGATTCCGATGAGTTTATGACTATGGTCGATATTCAGGGTCTGGAAGACTTCTTCGG
>DMBA01000277.1 GCA_003446315.1 Ruminococcus sp.
ATCAGATACAGCGAGAGTTTGCGGTATTCCTGCCGGATGATCCCGTTGATCGAAACTTGCAGCATCAAGCCAAGCTCCCGCAAAACAAACCAGTCTTCCGGCGACCAGATGTCATAATACCGGTCGATGTCCACGGCGATCGGATATAACCCCGTCACGATCCGCATGCGCGTCAGCTTTTCCCGGTATTCCTCTGTCAGCGGCTCCCGCGGCAGATCAACCAGCAGATAAGCAGAATCGCCAAGTGCAAAATGCCGCACCAGACGCGGAGATTCCAGACAAAAAGATAACGGGACAACGGCACCGGGGACAATCCGCATCGGATGCGCTTCCTGTTCCAGTGCTGCAATCTTTTGCCCGCGTTCTTCCAGAAATACTTCCGGTTCCCAGACTTCCGGCTGAAAATACGGTGCTGCAACCGCCAGTTTGATGCTCGATTCCCGAAATTCTGCAATACGCGCATGTACTTCTGTTTCGGTCATCGCCCGATTCTCCAGTCCTGCCATTCCGGGCAGCAAATTGGCATGCATGTCTACATAAAAATTCAAACGCGGAGCACCCCCCTTTTTCCAGCAGAGTCTACACATATATATTATAGTTTATCATATTTTCGGGGAATTGTCAACTGTATCCTGCGGTTTTGTGAACATGTTGCCCGTTTCTGCTGCACTGTGCCGGACGGTTCGGGAAATTCTTGCTGTGCCCATTGACAAAACAGCCTGTCTATGGTAAAATAAATGTAATCTATTCTGTGCATCTTTTTACTGCCGGAATATTGCAATCATTCGCAAAAGGGGGGATACCTGATGCTCCATGACCAGCCGGTTTTTGCACTCTGCACCTCTCGCCTTCATAATCCTGAGATCCTCGAAAGTGTGAAGGCGTTCGTCTATGAGGCGCAGTCCCGCGGCTATCATGTAATCGTGCTCAATGCTGCTCTTGACCATGTTCAGAGCAAAACCGATATCATTAGCTGCTGCAGCGTTTTTGAACTGATCCCCTTCCGCATTGTCGATATGATTGTCCTGATGAACGAAACACTGAAAAATCCCGTTGCTTCCGATGCGCTTGCGGCACTCGCCAAAGAGCACCGGATCCCGATCATGTCATATGACGGCAAAATGGACGGCGTTCCTTCGGTCTATTCCTATTCCTATCAGGCATTCGATGAACTGCTCGAACATATCCTCGGCACCCACGGCTGCAAACGTGTGGATCTGTTGACCGGCGTGCGCGGAAATTACGGCGCGGAATGCATGGTCATGGCATATCGGGAAGCACTTCGGAAACATAACATCCCGTTCGACGAAACGCGCGTCGATTACGGCGACTATTGGGAAGAACCTGCCATCGCTGCCGCAGAACGGCTCCTGCGCAAAGATACGCCGGAAGCAATCGTCTGCGCAAATGACGAGATGGCACTCGCGGTCTGCTCGGTGCTCCGGCAGCACGGACTGCGCGTCCCCGAAGATGTCATTGTCACCGGTTCCGACGGCATCGTGAAAGAACGATCCCATACACCCCGCCTGACAACCTGCATCAAGGACTTTCCGCGGCTCAGTGCCGCTGCGGTCGATACCGCAGAACTGATCCTGGACGGCGAATCCGTCGATCCCGAAACTTCCGTTTCTCCGCTGCTGCGGATCTCGGAATCCTGCGGCTGCTGCGTCACCGAACAGCGTGACCAGAATCAGATCATCCATGACCTCTATCGCAAAGTCGATATCATGATGAAACAGGAAGCCGAAGAACACTGGCTCCTCGGCAATATGATCGAACGCAAACAGCCCACCGTCATCGACTATCTCGATGTGCTCGCA
This sequence comes from Ruminococcus sp., assembly GCA_003446315.1. Taxonomy (GTDB): domain Bacteria; phylum Bacillota; class Clostridia; order Oscillospirales; family Ruminococcaceae; genus Firm-04. The sequence continues at coordinate 1,821 of DMBA01000277.1, forward strand.
AGCCATATCCCCGAAGACTCCTATCTCTGTCTCCGGGATTGCCTCAGTGCCGATATCAACAGCAGCAGCTTGCAGCAGTTCGCGGATGTCTCGGAATTGATGAGCACGGTGATGCATAAGCGCAAGGAAAAACAGTTCGCCATTATCCCGCGCTCCCAGCTCATTCCCGATCTCGAACAGGTGCTTGAGAACGGCAGAGCTGTCTATCTCAACGCCATCTATATGCAGAATGAAGTCTACGGCTACTACGCCTACTACGGGGAAGAACTCGAAGAAGAATCCTTCCGGCTCCCCAAGCTCATTCATACTGCCGGCAATGTCATCGGCTCCTGCCTCGCTACGTCCCGCTTGCAGGCAATGAACGAAAAGCTCGTCGCTGCCCGCATCCGTGACTCGCTGACCGGTATGCTCAATCTCCACGGCGTGCTCAAGGTGCTCGGCGACCGCCTGCTCTCGGAACGCCATGAGGATGAACGGCTCATTATGGTCGTCATCGGGCTGAACCGGCTCCATCAGATCAACAGCATCTTCGGCAGATCCGAAGGCGATCAGGCACTGCTCAGTCTCGCAGGTGCCATCACGGACAGTATCGACAGCGATGCCGTTGCCGCAAGAGTCGGCGGTGATGAGTTCCTGATCGCGTTCTTTAGCTCCAGTATCCGGATGAATACCGCAGAAGCGCTCATCAGTGTCCTCAAAAGACGCATCATGAGCTATAATCAGGTCTCCGGCAAAAGCTATACACTGGAAATCTCCATCGGCAGAGTCAGTGCGCCCATCAACAGCGTGCTCTCCCCTGAGATTTTGCTCAGTGAAGCCATCGCTGCAAAGGATGCACAGAAACATAACGGGCAGGATGCAGATGCAAAGCCCAATGTCTCGGAATCCGAACTTGCCCAGATGGAACGCATCCTGAATGAGAATCTGCTGGAATATTACTTCCAGCCCATCGTGAATGCCAAAAACGGTCAGATCTATGCCTATGAAGCGCTGATGCGTACAGCAGGCAGTCTCCAGATCTCGCCGCTTGCCATCCTAAGCTATGCTGCCAATGCCAACCGGCTCTATGAGATCGAATGGCTCACTTATAACAATGTTTTGAAGTATGTCAGCGCAAACCGCGGGGTCTTCGCAGACCGGCATATCTTCATCAACAGTATCCCGGGACATTTCCTCACCGAAACGGATTACCTCAAAATCCGGGAAATGTACGGCGATATTCTCCCGCAGCTCGTTGTCGAGTTTACCGAACAAGCCGAAACAGAAGGCGAGGAACTCCGCAGAGTGCAGGAACGGTGCTCCGAAAATCATATGAATATTGCCGTTGATGATTACGGCACAGGCTATTCCAATATTTCGAATCTGCTGCGCTATTCACCCAATTATGTCAAGATCGACCGCAGCCTCATTTCCAATATTCAGGAAGAACCCAAAAAACAGCATTTCGTCACCAATATCATCGAATTTGCCCACGCAAACGGCTTTATGGCGCTCGCGGAAGGCGTGGAAACCGCTGAGGAACTCCGTGCCGTCATCCGGTTCGGTGCCGATCTCATTCAGGGTAATTTTACCGCTATGCCAAATGCCGTTCCGCTGGATGCCATCCCGCCGCGCATCAGTGCGATGATCTGTAAATTCAGCGCATCTGCTGCAAAACAGATCATGCAGAAAACCTATATGCTCTCCGGTGAGGAATCCGTCAGTCTCCCAAAGCTCGATGCCGAACACTATACCGATCTGTTCGTTGCACAGCCTGAGCTGGAGATCATCGGCGATTTCAACGAGACCAGCGGCATCCATATCAAGATCAAGGACGGTACGGATTGCAGGATCGTGCTGCGCAATGTCCATTTCAGCTCCCCGCAGCAGAGCGTCGCTCCGGCGATCGTCCTCGGCAAAAATTCCCATATCATACTCGAATTCCAGGGCGATAACCGCATGGACGCGGGCGGTATCCTCGTGCCGGAAACCAGCTCGCTCGAAGTGACCGGAAAAGGCAATCTCAGCATCCGCGCCGATGATACCAAAGCGTTTGCGATCGGAAATGACCCCGATTTCGTCTGCGGCGATATCCAGATCGACCTCTCCGGCTGCCTCAATATCATCTCGAACGGCAACCAGTGCGTCGGCATCGGCAGCGGCATCGGCAAAGGTCAGAAAATCGCGGTCACCGGTACAAAACTGTTCCTCGAAATGAGTGGAAAAAGCGGTGTCGGCATCGGTGTGCTCGACGGCAATGCCGAAATCTCTGTTGCCGGCTGCGTCGCTGACTTCACCATGCGTATGGCAAGCTGTATCGCAATCGGCTCCGGTGAGGGCGAATCCAAGATCACCTGCAATACCGCAAGCCTTTCCATGCGCGGCTCCGGCAACGTCATGGGCGGCATCGGCTCCCTGACGGAGCATGCCGATATCACCCTGCGGGATACGACCCTGTTCGTCGAAATGATGGGGCAAAGTATCTTCGCCGTCGGCTCCGGAAACGGTGCTCCTGTCATCAGTCTGCGGCATTGCCATGTCGATATCAAAACAGAAGGTACACGCGCTATGGACTTCGGCAGCTTCGAAAATGATGCCTCGCTGACCGTCATTGACACGGATCTCAATGTCATCATCCGAAGCGCAAAAGCACTCCATTTCGCCGCCGATCCGCAGCATTGCATCCATACCGGCGGTATCAATAAGGTAACGATCAATCAATGAATAATGTATTATGGTATATCCTGTTCGCTGCGGGCGGCTATCTGATCGGCTGCATCAATACCGCTGCCATCATCGCCCGCTGCAAAGGATTCGATATCCGGACAAAAGGTTCCGGTAATGCCGGCGCTTCCAATGCGCTGGTCACAATGGGAAAAGGCGCTGCCGTCTGCTCCGCTTTGGTCGATATTCTCAAAGCGTTTCTGCCGGTCTTCCTGCTCCTGCATGTCTTCTCTTTGGATGGGTTTCCGCCCCATCTCCCGATCCTGACCGGTGCTGCCGTCATCCTCGGACATATGTTCCCGTTCTGGATGCAGTTCCGCGGCGGAAAAGGCTTCGCTTCTTTGCTCGGACTGACGCTCGCTCTCGACTGGCGCTTCTTCTTCGTCTGCATTGCGATTCTTGCTGTGCTGCTGTTCTCTACGCGCTATATCGCACTTGCTACCATCGCTTGTGCTGCCATTACGCCCGTCTGGTGGGGACTGCATACCCGCAGCATTCCCGAAGCGATCTTGCTCGGGGCGGTCGGTATCTGCATGATCGTGCGGCATTTCCCGAACCTCAAACGAATCAAAAACGGCACGGAAATCAAATTCCGTGAAAAGAAAAAAGATCCTGCCGATGACAAGCAGGATCAGACATAATACCACCCCAAAAAGGCTGTCGAAAAAGGTATCGCTGC
>DMBA01000389.1:0-2504 GCA_003446315.1 Ruminococcus sp.
TGCTGATTTTTATTTGGATGCTCAGACGGTTTCTTCCTTGCGCTTGATGACGAATCCGACAACATGCGGGCCTGCATTGCAGCAGATTGCCGCGCCGATATTCCAATAGGCTTCCGGCGGATAGCCCAGCGCCTTGGTCAGTGCCGCGCCGAATTCCTGTGCCGCTTTGATATCGCTGCCCTGCATGACAATATAAGGAGAATGCGGCTGAATATCTTCCTTCACGACTTCCACCATCTTCGGAATGATATTCTGTTCGCCGCGGATCTTCTGGATCACGCTGGAAACGCAGTTGCAGATGCGGCAGAACGGTTTCAGACCGAGCAGTTCGCCTGCAAATGCAGCCGCTGCGCTCACTCTGCCGGAGCGCTTGACGTATTTCAGTGTTTTCGGGACGAAATAAAGACCTGCATGCTGTGTCCAGTCTTCGAGATAGTCGATCAGTTCGCCGACACTTGCGCCGCGTGCGAGTTTTTTTGCAGCTTCCGCAACAGCATAGCCATAAGCGGCGGTATAGTTTCTGCCGTCCACGAGATGAATTTTCATAGAAGCGTCCGGATGATCGGCATAATACTGCTGCCGTGCCATTTCGGCATTGGAATAGGTACCGGAGCCGCCGGAACCGATGGTCGTGAAGATCAGGTCGGTATAGCCTTCTGCTGCGATCTGCTCATAGGCTTCCTGAATCTCGAAGGGCGTGATCTGCGCCGTGGAAGGATATTCCTGTGTTTCGTCGATCATTTTATAGAATTCTTCTTTTGTGAAGTCGAGTTCTTCGCGGCAAGCCTTTCCGTCAATGGTGATCGGCATATAGAGCATATGGATGCCGAGTGCTTCTGCACGGTCTTTTGAAATGTCGCTGACAGAATCGGTCATGAGCTTGATTTTTTGTTTCAGCATAATTTCGGTTCCTTTCTTATATTTGACTGATATCATAAGGGCGCGGTGTATCGGGTTCCCAGTCTGCCTGCGCCCATCTGCCGTCACGGGTCAGCCCCGCAAAATCGTGCTGCCGCAGGACTTCATAAGCAGCCACAGCAACGGAATTGGAAAGATTCAGGCAGCGCAGTGTCTCACGCATCGGGATCCGGACACAGCGTTCCGGATGTGCCTGCAAGAGCTGTTCATCCAGTCCGGTATCCTCGCGTCCGAAGAACAGGAAGGTTTCCGGCGGATAGGTGACATCGGTATACAGTGTACCGGTTTTTGCGGTGAAATAGAAGTAAGGGTTATCCGCACCTGCTGCGGGATGCTTTGCAAAGAAGTCATCGAGATTTTCATAGTGAAAGATATCGAGCTTATCCCAATAATCCAATCCGGCGCGTTTGAGTTTTGCGTCATCAATGCGGAATCCAAGCGGATGGATCAGGTGGAGCGCAGCCCCGGTGACAGCGCAGGTTCTGGCAATGCTGCCCGTATTCTGGGGAATACGCGGTTCAACCAATACAAAATGCAGCTTATGCAAATTCCTTCATCCTTTACTTTGTTAATCTGGTATCAATTTTACCACAGAACAGCGTTTTTGTCAAGATAAAAGCCGATTCTTCACAAGGATGCAGAGAAAGGCGAAACCGGAAGCAAACGGTGCAGTCGCTTCCGGTTTTGATGACGTTCTGTCTGATTGGCAATTACTGCTGATTTTCCTCATCGTGATGGCGGATCTCAGCACGCTTGATCTTGCCGCCGAGTGTTTTCGGCAGTTCATCCACATATTCGATGACACGCGGATATTTATAAGGTGCAGTTTCCTTTTTGACATGGTTCTGGAGTTCTTTGGTCAGTTCCGGAGAAGGGGTATAGCCCTTTGCGAGCACGACCGTTGCCTTGACGACCTGACCGCGGATGGGGTCGGGTGCACCGGTGATTGCGGATTCCACAACAGCCGGATGTGTCAGCAGCGCGCTTTCAACCTCGAACGGGCCGATGCGGTAGCCGGAGCACTTGATGACATCGTCATTTCTGCCGACAAACCAGTAATAGCCCTTGGAATCGCGCCATGCAACGTCACCGGTATCGTAGTTTTCGCCGCCCAGCACTGCCTCAGTGAGTTCCGGATTTTTATAGTAACCGCAGAACAGACCGGTCGGATGGTTTTTGTCGATGCCGCAAGCCATGATGCTGCCTTCTTCGCCGTCTTCACATTCCGTGCCGTCCGGACGGAGCAGGTGGATATTATAAAGCGGAGAAGGTTTACCGGTTGAACCCGGCTTCGGGTCGATCCACGGGAAGTTTGCGATGAGCACGGTACCTTCTGTCTGACCGAATCCCTCGCGCATTTTCTTGCCGGTCAGTTCATAGATGCGGTTGAATACTTCCGGATTCAGGGGTTCGCCGGCATTGCAGAAGTTCTGGATAGACGAAAGGTCATATTGCGTCATATCCTCTTGCAGCATAAAGCGATACATGGTCGGCGGTGCGCAGAAAGTGGTCAGCTTATATTTGCTGATGACCGAGAGCATATCCTTTGCGTTGAATCTGCCGGTGAAATCGTAAACAAACTGGAT
>DMBA01000389.1:2693-8630 GCA_003446315.1 Ruminococcus sp.
TGGGCGAAGTTATGACAGACCATTTTCGGCATACCGGTCGAGCCGGATGTGAAATAGATCAGCATGGTATCGGTTGCCTTGGTTGCCTGATCGCCGGTCGGACGCTCGAATGTATCGGGATATTTTGCGATTTCGTCCTCGAAGAAATCCCAGCCCTCACGCGGCTCTGCAACAGCGATCAGCTTGCGCAGGGTTTTGATCTGCGGTGCAGCGCCGTCGATCTGTGTGCGGATATATTCATCATCGCATGCGATAATGGCAGAGATCTCCGCCATATTGCCGCGGTAAGCGATATCGTGGGTGGTAAAGAGCAGGTTGCCCGGAATGAGGATCACGCCGAGCTTATGCAGGGCAGTTGCAACGACCCAGTATTCCCAGCGGCGGCGCAGGATGAGCAGAACGACATCACCCTTTTTGAGCCCGATGCTCTGGAAATAGTGGCAGGTCTGGTTGGACAGCTTCGAGATATCGGTGAACGTGAAGGTGCGTTCCTGCTTATCATGGCTGAGCCAGACCATTGCTTTTTTCTCCGGCTCCTGCTTTGCCCATTCGTCCACGATATCCCAGCCGAAATTAAAGTTTTCCGGCACATTCACGCGATAGTTGTCCCGGAAATCCTCATAGGAATCAAATTCAATGCGGGGCAGATAACGGTCTAACAGCATAGTATTTCGTACTCCTTTTTCTTTGCGATTTGCAGATTATTCTGCGATCATGGTCAAAAATCTTGCTTTTGTGTCACCTGCACACCGCTGACCGTGCGGATAAGTCGGGTTGAAATAGATGGAATCGCCCTCATTGAGAATGATCTCCTGATCTTCAAATACCACGGCAATGCTGCCTTTCAGGACGAGGTTGAACTCCTGTCCGGAATGGGAAACGAGCTTTGCGGGTTCATCGGACGGCTCCAGGGTCACCAGCAGGGGCTGCATGATCTTATCTGCATAGCGGAAGGCGAGGTCTTTGAAGCGATAGCCGGGGAAACGGCTGATGCTTTTGCCCTTGCCGCGGCGCACGACCTGATAGGTGTCGATGCGGCTCGGCTCACCGGTGACGAGCTCATTAAAATCGACATTGAATTTATTTGCAATTTCATAGATGACGCTGATCGGGAAATCCCCGTTCTGTTCAAAGCCTGCATACTGTTCCGGATCGATGCCGAGCTCTTTTGCAAGCTGTTCCTGCGAATAGTCGCAGACCTCACGCAATTCCCGGATGCGTGCAGCAATTTCGCTGATGGATTCCATAAGAGATACCTCCGTTTTTGATCTGGATAATTTCCGCGCAAAAAGCGGTGAGAAGCCATCGGTTTCCCGTGCTTCTCACCGCTGAACGAACATGTTTCTGCGATTTTCGGATTCATCCGCAGATTTGCCCGCGCACAACGAGAAGCCCTATGGTGTGACGACCAAGGACAGAAGTCGATGTACGTTGACGACGAGCAATGCATTGAACGTGTTCACGAAAATCGTTCCTTTCCAAAGGTTTTGACAGTGAACCGACCTGCGGCGCACTGGTACAACTCTTATTATAGCACAGCGAGCGCATATTTGTCAAGTCTTCCCTGACTTTCCGTCACAATGCACAAAGTCGGCAATTCCGGCAGCCGATTTGCTGAAGGGGCGGTTACATCCTGACGCTTCCCTGCGGATCGTCTTCTGATAGTACAACTGATCTGCTTTTTGGAGGATGACATTGCTGAAAACGCCTGCCGCAGCACCGAAGATCCAGCCGGCTTTCCATTTCAGAATACCGCAGAGCAGGATTGTCAGAAGCACAAAAAAAGTGTAATATGCGAAGCGGAATGCAATCCCTTTTCGGTTCAGTTCATCGGCAATGCTCTTTTCCGTGACAGTATGCGGCGCTTGCTCGATGAAATCCGCAGCACCTGCTGTGCCGGGACATGCTCTGAAATCGCTGCTGCAAGCGGCGGCAGCTTCTGCATATTTTGGATGCTGCAAAATCTCCGTGACCGTGTTCCGGATGCCTTCGGGCGAATCGTCTTTGAGGAAAATGCCTGCACCGCATTCAGCGGCTCTTGCAGCAACGGCAAATTGCTCTGCCGACTGCGGATAGAGGACAAGCGGCGCAGCCATATAAAGGCTTTCCGAAACGCTGTTCATGCCGCAGTGCGAGATGAAGACATCTGTTTTTGCAAGCAGCTCCGGCTGATCGACATGTTCAAACACCTGCACATTGTCCGGCAGGGTTTCCGGCAGCTTTTCCGAACGATTCGCACCGCAGGAGATGACAACGTCAACCGGCATAGTGCGCAGGGCTTCGATGCAGTTTTTGTAGAAATCGGGGCGGTCGTTGATGACCGTGCCGAGTGAAATATAGACAAGCGGACGCGCTTTTGCCTTATCGGGCAGGGTTTTGGTAAAGACGGACGGCCCTGCAAAGAGATAATGCCCGGAAAAGGTTTCGGCATAGGGCTGAAACGACCGCGCGGCATAGACGACGGAATCCGTCTTGTCATCGCTCTGCACCAGCGAGAGGATACTTTTGCACGGATAGCCGAGGTCACGCAGTTTTTTCAGTTCTTTCTGTACTTTCGGTGTACCGAGCAGCACATCTGCAATCTCCTTCGGGCTTTGCTTCATATACTTTGAAGAAAAACGGTTGAACGCGAATGTGCTGGTGGAAACGACAAGCGGAACATGGTGCTTCCATGCATTCAGTTTGCCCCAGAAACAGACCGAATCCGAAAACACGACATCCGGACGGAATTCTGCAAATTCTTTGCTGAGAAACGCATCCATCTGCATGGTGATGCGGAGATCCTGAATGGTCATTTCGGTTGTGGAAACTGCTTTCAGACCGGCAGCTTCCTGCTCCGTAAGCGCCGGCAGATATGCGTCACAGGGGATGCATTCTGCGCCTGTTGCACGGATCTTCTCTGCAAATTCAGCGAAGGAATAGTAGCGCACGGTATGTCCGCGCTTTACCAGTTCCTGCACGACCGGCAGCGTGGGATTGGTATGACCGTGTGCAGGAATGCAGAATACGGCAATTCGCTTCAATTTTTCTCACCTTTTTCCTCATTGAAAACCGTCTGAAACAGTGCTGCGAATTCTTCTTTCGGCGGAATGGCGATGCCGCGCTCGATATCACCGAGCAAAAGCAGCGTATCGCCGGGTTTGATGCCGAACAGATCGCGTGCCTGCTTCGGAATGACGATCTGCCCTTTTTCACCGACTGTTGCAGTCCATGCGTATTTGCCTTCCGGATGTTTCATGTATGCTCATCTCCCAAAAGTATGATTTGTATAACTTATCATACCACAAACCGCGCAGTTTGTCAAGAGGGATTCCTGCGTTTTTCATGAAGATGCGCCGGCATCCGGTTTATGAGAGCAGATCGCCCCATTGCTGCATAGCTGCATCCATCAAACCGCGCACGGCATCCAGATTGGCTTCATAGAGTTCCTTGTTATGCTGTGCCTGTTCGGGTGTTTCATCGGGCAAGTGGTTTTTCTGCTCTGAAAGTGTCAGGTCTTTGCGGATGATAAATTGCGTTGCATGCGTCATCGTCGGAGATTCCTGTTCAAAGATCATCACGCCGTATTCTGTTTCGCCGAATGGCTGCGGCCAGATAAACAGTGCAGCTTCGGTCTTTGTCTGCTGCGGTTCCTGCTGTGATGCTGCATCCGGCTCCCGTGCATCCGTTCCGCGGATCAGTGCCGGATCGGCATTTTGCAGGGCGCGTTCTGCGGGTTCCACGGCAAGAAATCCGCTTTCAAAGGAGAGGTAACCCGGCATTTTTACGCGGAAGGCATAATCGCCGGATATTGTTTGATACTGCGTGCCTTTTCCGATGTCCGATGCATTTGAAAACTGCCTGCAAAAAGCCTTATAGGGGAAATATTTGACCGGCAGCCAGACCGCATTCAGCACGAGAAAAGCGAGCAGCAGAACAGAAGCAGCGATGCTGCCGGCTTTGAGCAGTTTGCCGCGCCGGATCTTTTTGTGCAGTTTCCGGAAGACTTTTGCCTCATCCGGCAGAACCGCTTCCGTTTGATCCGGCAGAGGAAGCTGCGCGGTCAGCGCACGGCATTCCGGACAAATTTGCAGATGCTGTTCCACCAGTTCCGCGCTTTCCGGACTGCACAGCGCATCATTATAAAGCGGCAGCAGATCCCGGATTACACTGCAAGGAATATCATTTTTCATCATAGACCCTTCTTTCTTCATCATTTCGATCAGTTTTTGCTTGGCGCGGTAGAAGACAACGCCCGCCCAGTTTCCGCTTTTCCCGAAGACGGAACCGATCTCCTGAAAACGCAGTTCTGCAAACACGCGCAGGGAGAACACTTCCCGATACGGTTCTTCGAGCCGGTGCAGAAGCCGGTGGATCTGCAAAGCGGTATCCGCGTCTGCCAGATGCTCGGTCAGATCTGCCGGATCCGCCGGTTCCGGTATTTGCTCCAGCGGGAGATTCTGCCGTTCTGCACGCCGCTGATGGTCATAGTATAGATTTTTTGCGATCGTGCAGAGCCATGTTTTGAGACTGCAATTCCCTTGAAAGCGGTCGATGCTGTTAATTGCTTTGAGCATGGTATCCTGCATCAGATCCTTCGCCAGCTCCTCATCCTGACATAAGCGCAGCAAAAAGCGGTAGAGGTCTTCTGCATATGTTTCATAGATTTTGTGCAGATCCTTGTCCATCGTATCACCCCCTTCATGAATTTAGACGGATCAGAATCGGTTTTCTTACATGAACGCACAGATTTTTCGGAAAAAGATTGGACGAGTAGTACAAAGCGGCGGCAGGGCTTGCAATTTTTGGAAATATGTATTATAATAGAAGGTAGACTTTATTAGCAGAGGATGGGATAAAATGGCGGATAATCGCAGAAAAAGACGAAGAAGGAGAAGACCGAACAACGGCTTCACAGCAGCCCGGATCGGCGTGTTTGTGCTGGTCACACTGCTGATGACCAGGGCGGCAGCCAAGAAGCTCTCCAAAGTTGCCACGGATGAACAATATCCGATCGCAGCGGCACAGTTTACGGCGCTGGCGGAAGAAAAGGGTACCATGCGGGCGCTTTCGGCGATGTTCTCGCCGGAGAAGCTGTCAGCGGCGGACAGCACGGAGAATAAACTGACGCTGAAAGGGGCAGAAGCACCGCCGCCGACGGTATCGGTGAGCCTTGCAGCGCCGGTGACATCGGCATCCGCAGCAGATGCAGATACAGAGAATGCAGCGCCGCAGGATGAGCCGGAAACCGAACTGATCGACATTCAGCGGGATGTTTTCCGCGGAAAACTGCTGAAGATCAAAGATCCTTCCCGTGTATTTGTGGGCGTACCCGGCCCGCTTGGCCCGGAATACGAGGGCAAGCAGCTTGCCGAAATGGTTGCATCATACGGTGCAATGGCAGGCGTAAACGCAAGCGGCTTTTATGATCCGAACGGCATGGGCAACGGCGGAACACCGCTTGGCATCGTGATGTCGGAAGGCGAGCTTTGTTATGGTTCCCCGTGGGAGACTTACGAGCTTGTCGGATTTGACAAGGATAATAAGCTGCATTGCGGCTATATGACGGGACAGCAGGCACTTGATATGGGCATACGCGATGCGGCATGCTTCGGCCCGACACTGATCTCAGACGGTGTCAAGCAGAATACGAACGGCTACAGCGGTTATAATCCCCGCACGGTCATCGGACAGACCGAAGACGGCACGGTTCTGATTTTGCTGATCGAGGGCAGAGAGATCTCCAGCATCGGCGCGACATTTGCAGATGCCACACAGGTGATGCTGGATTACGGTGCAGTCAATGCCGGCAATATGGACGGCGGTGCATCTTCTGTCATGATTTATGAAGGGGAGCAGATCACGATCAGTTCCTCGCTTTACGGTGCACGGCAAATGCCGTCCTGCTGGCTTGTGAAGCCGGAAACCTGACGGAAGGAGACAGAGCATGGAACAGAA
>DMBA01000056.1 GCA_003446315.1 Ruminococcus sp.
GCAGAACGGATTGACCCAGTAAAAACCGTCTTCCTTGAGCGTGCCGATGTATTTTCCGAACAGCGTCAGAACCAGCGCTTCCTGCGGCTTGAGTATTTTCAGTCCGAGGAACGGAACCCAGCCGATGGTTGTCCAGATCAAGCCGCCGATGAACATGATGAGCGAACCTGCGGAAGGGGATGTCATTGCGTCTTCCGCTGCGGAAAGTCCCATTGCACCGAAAATAATGAGCAGGATCCCTGCTATGTAGATCAGTGCCCAGAACAGCGCCATGACCAGACCGTTTTTCTTTTTCTTGAGAATGATTTCCTTTTCTTTCATGTGAATACACTCCTTTCGGGATGCCTGTTTCGCTATCCCTTTGATATCATAATGATATCACAAGAATATGATTTTGTCAAGTAGATTTATAAATATTTATATTTTAACCAATATAAACGATTTGGGTGCATGTGCTTTTTCTGATAATAATGTATCGGAAAATGTTTGGATTCTGTATATCTTGAAAATGTGCGAATATATGTTCTTTATCAAAAGGAAATAAAAAACCGCGCTCCGATACTCTGAAACACGGCAAATCTGATGAAATTTTCGTTTTACTCTTGACAAGACAGTATATATAGAATATACTAATAGAATGCCTGACTAGGCACAAGCGGCTTTTCTCCGCATAATAGTATAGCACAGATTCGATTGCTTGTCAACCCCCTCGCTTTTCGGAGCGTTTGCGCGTTGATGACAGTTTATCAGAAGCTGTGCGCCGCGTTACAAAAGACAGGAGGTTTTTGCCCATGAGCCCGATGAACGATCCGGACGTGCGGACAACGGTTGCGGTCAAGGATGTGAAGGTCGGAAAAAACACACGAAAGAGCTTCGGCAAGATCGACTCGGTTTTGCAGATGCCCAACCTCATTGAGGTACAGAAAAAATCCTATGAGTGGTTTCTGACCGAAGGTCTGCGCGAAGTGTTCCGCGATGTGGCTGCGATTACCGATTATACCGGCAATCTTCAGCTCAGCTTCATTGACTACCGCATTGATGATACCCCGAAGTATACCATTGCGCAGTGCAAAGAGCGCGATGCAACATATGCTGCACCGCTGCGCGTCAAAGCACGGCTTTGGAATCAGGAGACTGATGAGGTCACCAGCAGCGAGATCTATATGGGCGATATGCCTCTGATGACCGAAAGCGGTACCTTTGTCATTAACGGTGCAGAACGTGTTATCGTCTCCCAGCTCGTTCGTTCGCCGGGTGTTTATTACGGTTTTACCCGCGATAAATCCGGTAAAAGCCTGTTCACCACAACCGTCATCCCGAACCGCGGTGCATGGCTCGAATATGAGATGGATTCCAATGACGTTGTGTCTGTCAAGATTGATAAAAACAGAAAGATCCCGATCACGAAATTTATCCGTGCACTCGGCATTGGTACAAACCAGGAGATCTTTGATCTGTTCGGCGATGATCCCCGTCTGAAGGCGACCATCGAGCAGAAAGAAGAAGGCGTGACCGATGACGCGGAAAAGAATATCAATGATGCGCTGCTCGAAGTGTATAAAAAGCTTCGTCCGGGCGATCCTGCTACCATTGACGGTGCGCGTACACTCGTGAACAATCTGTTCTTCGATCCCAAGCGCTATGATCTCTGCCGCTTCGGAAGATACAAATATAACAAGAAGCTCGGTATCGGTCACCGCCTGATCGACCAGGTGCTTTCCAGACCGGTCTTCAGCTTCATGACCGGTGAGCTGGTTGCCGATACCGGTACGAAAGTAACACCCGCCCTTGCTGCACAGATTGAGCAGGAAGGCGTTTATGAAGCATTCGTGGAAGCAGAAGTCCGCGAAACACACGTTGACGAAAAGAAGCATGAACTCGTTGCAGAATTCGTTGAGCGTGAAGTGAAGGTGCTCGGCTCCGGCATGGTGGATATCACACCGCATGTCGCTGCGATCATTCCGGATTTCGATGCCGCGGATTACGGCATCAATGAAAAGGTTTCTGCAAGAGTCCTGCGCGATCTCATTGAGACAGCAGACGGCGATGCAGAGATCCTGAAAAGAGAGATCCGCACCAATAAGGAAATGCTCGTTCCGAAGCATATCGTCCGCGATGATATCTTCGCAACCATCAGCTATTTCTGCAACCTCTGCGACGGCATCGGTCATACCGATGATATCGACCACCTCGGCAACCGCCGTATCCGTTCTGTCGGTGAATTGCTTCAGAATCAGTTCCGCATCGGCTTTGCCCGTATGGAACGTGTCATCCGCGAGCGTATGAGCCTTCAGGCACAGGACGCAGAAACGCTCACCCCGCAGACCCTTGTCAATATCCGTCCGATTACTGCGGCGATCAAGGAATTCTTCGGTTCCTCTCCGCTGTCGCAGTTCATGGACCAGAATAACCCGCTGGCAGAACTGACCCATAAGCGCCGTCTTTCGGCTCTTGGCCCGGGCGGTCTGACCAGAGACCGTGCAGGCTTCGAAGTGCGTGACGTTCACTACTCGCACTACGGCCGCATGTGCCC
>DMBA01000043.1 GCA_003446315.1 Ruminococcus sp.
TAGGGCTCTGCCCTAAGAACCCGCGAGCTTTTGAAAAAGCTCGCCCAAAACTTTTGATTTGACATCACCGGAAGTTTCTCGACAGACTGAGATGCTGTACAGTCCGATGATTGTACGGCATCTTTTTTTCGTGAACATTTATCAGATGAAATATGAATATAATATTAACATTATATAAAAATTGATAATTATGTATAATATTCGACATTATTCGACAAATATAAACAAATCGCAAAATAAATGGTTTATCTGTCCGTTTTTTGTCTTCATAAGGTCTTTCATCTTCGATTCGCATATTCGTTCGCATCCTTCGATGCATTTTTTTCAAGTAAGCAAGTGCGTTTTGTGTATATTTTCAGCCAGCCTATTGACAATTGTCTTAAAAAGTGATATAATTAACTCACGCTACTGATTATTATATTTACTTCAATAATATGAAAAATCAGTATGAATCCTTTGCGGAATGCATTCGGACATGGATGCTGCGCAGACAACAGACATCCTTTCAGCGCATGTCTCCGGCTGACTGCTCACTGTGTTTTTCATCCGGATCATGTAAGGAATCTTGTCTGAAAAATTTATTCTCGTCATCACGGAAAAAGGAGGATGTATCATGGATCACAAAAGATCACTGAAATGGACGATTGCCGGTATTCTGGCGGTTGTCGCGGTAGCAGGTACACAGCCTGCAAACGTCGGGGGGATCTCAAAGTTCGCTCCGATCATGGCAAGTGCGGCTGATGAAGTGACTGCCGATCAGCTCAAAATCAATGACAAAGCGTATACCGTCACAGACGGCGCGCTCAGCGCAGACGCAATTGCTGAAATCGGTGCAGAGGATGACCTCACCATCCAATTGCAGGCGAATGTGGAAATCAATGATCTCGGTACGCTTCTTGACCTCTCCAAGCATCAGAACATCAAAGTCGAATTCAACGGTTTCACACTCACTACTTCCAAAAGATTCAATTTCTACAACACTGTTCCCGAAGGTCAGGAGCCTTGCACACGCACGATCACGTTCAGCGGTTCCAAAAAGGCTGCATCGAAGCTCGTTTCAACCATTCGAGGCAATGCAATGATGGGTCTTTATGACACGAACGGCAGCACTTATGATAAGCTGGTCGTCAACTTCGAACAGAGTATCAATGTGGATGTTCCGGAAAGCTATGCGGTTCTCGTCAACTGCCAGAACGGTCATAAAGCCAGAGACATCACCGTGAATATCGGCGGTTCGTCCTCTGCGACCATTAAATCCAAATTCGGTCTGTATGTCAACGGAACGGTCAATGTTGTGCCGGATGAGGCTGCCGGTGAATCCCCTGCTACATTCAATATCATGAAGTCTGCAAAGATTCAGGATGTGGATAATACGCAATCTGTGATCTATCAGGCAGGATACAGCCTGTTCCGTATTTCCGGCGGTACGCTGACCGGCGGCAGTGCGGTCTATTCAAAGCAGGGTCTTCTTGAAATCACAGGCGGCACGCTGACCGCAAAAGGCGAAGCGGCTGCTTATACGCCCAACGGAGACGGCTCAAATACGACCGGCGATGCGATCGTAGTTGAAGATAATGACCGCTATCTTGTGCGTCCGAAGGTCACGATCTCCGGCGGCACAATCAGCTCTGAGAATGCAAAGGCAATTGCAGCATATAAAGCAGTCAACCTGGTCGAAAGCAGCGAAGAACCTGACGTTTCGATCGCTGTCACAGGCGGCGCATTCAAAGAACAGGGGCAGCCCGCTGATGTCAGTGCCTATTATGCGGATAACGGCATCACCTATATTACTGATGATAACGGAAAACTCTACAATGCTTCCGAAGTCGTGATTGAAGCGACAAGCGCCCAGGGCGTAAAAACCTATTTAACTTCCATTACCGGTCCGAGCAGCAACACGACATATAAACTGCTGAAGGATGTCACTGCAAAAGCACGCATTGCACCCGGAATTCTGGTCTCTGATTTCACAATTGATCTGAACGGTCATACACTGACTTCCAATGCATCTGACTGTGCATTCCTTCTGACACGCGGCGGTACTGCAGCCTCGCACAAAACCTTCAAAATTATCAATTCTGCCGATGAAGAAGGCACAGTCATTACAAATGTCACCGATGAATCCCATTGTGCAATTTCGACTTCCGGTTCCTATAATGATGTCACGATCGGCGAAAACGTGAAGTTCAAGGGCGATGTCGGTATGCTCGGTAAAAACCAGACACTCGATGTCTACGGAACAATCTCCTCGGACGGCAGCTTTGCCGTTGCGACAAACGGTTCTTCCACAGATAATTCGAAGATCAATATCCATGACGGCGCTTACCTCGAATCGGAAGCAGTTGCGATTTATCAGCCGGCTCAGAATACGGAATTGAATATCGAAGGCGGCACCATTACGGCACAGACTGCCGTTTATGTGAAATCCGGTTCGGTTCAAATCAGCGGCGGCACACTCCACGCAACCGGCGCACAGGCAGATTATCAATACTACGGAAGCGGCTGCTATTCTACCGGTGACGCTTTGGTTCTGGAAGCTTCCAGCAACGGCTATCATGCTGCACCGACTGCAACGATCACCGGCGGTTCCTTCATTTCCGATCATGCACAGTCAATCGGTGTTTATCAGTATGAACAGTCACCGTTTGAAAAACCGGAGCCTGAAATCACCGGCGGTGCTTTCTCCGATCAGGATCCCGAATCATTCGCTCCGGTCGGATATAAAGTGGAGCTTGACAGCGAAACCGGTTTGTATCAGCTCGTGGAAGATACGGAAATCTATATCGTATCGTTCGGCAAAAACGGCGGATCCGGCAAAATGTCCAATATCAAGGGCAGATATAACGAAACCGTCACGCTGCCGGATTGCGGATTCACTGCACCTGCTGAAAAGAAGTTCGTCGGCTGGGAAATTGACGGCGAAATCTATCAGCCCGGCGATGAACTCTCCCTGACAGAAGACATTTCGGTCAGCGCAGTCTGGGAAGATGCGAAACTGCGTCAGTCCATCGAATTCGATGACACCAAGATCGAAAAGATCTTCGGCGATGCTGATTTTGCGTTCAGCCCGATCGGTGCACAGACAGAAGTCACCTATGAAAGCAGTGATCCGGCTGTCGCTGCCGTTGCTGCTGACGGTACCGTGACAATCGTCGGTGCAGGTGAAGCGGTCATTACGGCTACTGCTGCCGAAACAGATGAATATTTCTCCGCTTCTGCAAAGTATAAGCTCGTTGTCGATAAGGCACAGATCACTGTTTCTGCTGCACTTTCCGACTGGGCTTACGGTGCGGAACCGAATACTGTTGTCATTACCGGTAACAGCGGCAATGCTGAGCCTGTCATCGAATATAAGGCTGCCGATGCAGATGACAGCGCCTATTCGCAGACTGTCCCGACAACTGCCGGTCAGTATGCAGTCAAAGTCACGATCCCCGAAACTGCAAATTATTACGGCGGTACTGCGGAAACAACATTTGCGATTCAGCGTGCACTTCCGAATGCCGTTGTGACACCGGCAGATGCGCTTGTCTATACCGGCGAACCGCAGGCACTGTTTACCAATGCTTCCACCGAAGACGGCACGGTCATGTTCAGTACAGATAATGGCGATACATGGTCTGATGTCATCCCCACCGGTACGGATGCAGGCATTTATACCGTTCTTTATAAGGTTGACGGCGAAGATACCAATTTTGAGGATACCGAACCCGCTGAATTGCATATCTCCATCGCTCAGGCAGAGAATTCATGGACAGCCGAACCCGCTGCAATCGCTGATCTCGTTTATCAGGCGGCTGCACAGGATCTGGTGACCGGCGGAATCGCTGCGGGCGGTACTGTGCTCTACAAGCTCGGCGAAGACGGTGAATATGCCGAAACGATCCCGGCTGTCAGCGATGCGGGTACATATACCGTTTATTATAAGGTCACCGGCAATCAGAATTATTCCGATATTCCGGAACAGAGCTTTACCATTCAGGTCGCTGCAAAGAGCGTCACACCGGTGCTGAATGAAACGTCCTTTGTCTATGACGGCACTGAGAAACTGCCGGTTGTCTCGCTCGAAGGCATCATTGACGGCGATGTCTGCGCGTTTACCGATAACTGCATTGCACAGACGGAAGTCGGCACATATACTGTGACTGTCTCTGATCTGACAAATCCGAATTATCAGCTTGCTGCGGCTGATCTCTCGTTCGAGATCACTTCCGCAGATGCCGCTTGCACAGTAACCGGTGCAGACGGACTCATCTATAATGGTTCCGAGCAGATCCTTGCTGCGGCAGAAAGCGTCAGCGGCGGAACAGTCGTCTACAGTCTTGACGGCGAAAACTGGTCAGAAACCGCGCCGGCTGCTGCAAATGCCGGTACATATACCGTTTACTATAAAGTCATTGGCGATGCAAACCACAATGATACTGCGCCTGATACGGTGACTGTGAACATCGCGCAGAAAGAAGTCAGCATCGTTTGGGACGGAACGTCCTTCATCTATTCCGGCAACTCCTGCTGCCCGACTGCTGCTCTGGAAGGCGTTGCGGAAGGCGATGACTGCACGATCACAGGAATCAGCGGTGCTGCATCCGAAGCCGGTACCTATGAGGCTGCTGTCACCGGTCTTTCCGGCGCAGATGCGGAGAATTATAAACTGCCGGATATTGTTTCCACTTTGTTTACGATCGAAAAGGCTGAGGCTGATTATACCGTCACTGCAAATCAGGATCTGGTCTATAACGGCACGGCACAGGCTCTGGTCACATTTACCAGCCCTGACGGCTGCCGGATCATGTATAGCCTGACAGAAGACGGTATCTTTACAGATAGCCTGCCGGAAGGTCTGAATGCAGGCGATTATATCGTTTACTACTATCTCGACGGCGGAAATGATTTCGAGTCAACCGATATCGCCTCGGTTCAGGTAAACATCGCACAGAAAGAAGTGCAGCTCACCTGGAATCCGTCCGAATTCACATATGACGGTGCTGTGCATCAGCCGGAAGCGATTCCGGAAGGTGTGCTGGACGGCGATGATGTGATCGTCAATATCAGCGGCGGTGCTGCGGATGCCGGCAACTATACTGCGGAAGCCGCCCTCGGCGGTTCGCTCGCAGATAACTATGTCCTCACCGGTGATACCGAATATGCATTTACCATTCAGCAAGCGGCTTCTAAGATCAGTCTTGCAGTTGCCGAAGGCCTCGTTTATAACGGTACTGCACAGGCGCTGGTGGATTATGTCGAATTCGATGGCGGCACGCTGCTCTTTAGTCTGGACGGCGAAAACTGGTCTGAGGATCAGCCCACGGCACTGCATGCAGGTACCTATACCGTTTATTATAAGGTAGACGGCGGCAATAACTATACCGGTACGGAAACCACCAGCTTTGATATCGAGATCGCACAGGCGGTTGTCGGTATCGAATGGGGTCAGACAGAGTTTGTTTATAACGGTTCTGAACAGGCTCCGACTGCTTCTGTCACAGGATTGTTCGGCGATGACACCTGCACCGCAACTGTTACAGGCGCTGAGACCAATGCCGGCACATATACTGCTGTTGCTTCGGCGCTTTCCAATACAGACTATGCGCTCTCCAATGACACCGATGCTGCCTTTACAATTGAGCAGAAAACCGTTGACTTCACATGGGACGAGACACAGCTTGTCTATACCGGCGAAGAAATCGCTCCGAATGTCATTCTGAACGGTGTTTTGGACGGCGATGACTGTACAGCAATCGTGAACGGTGCTCAGACAGAACCGGGAACCTATATTGCACAGGTCACCGGTCTGAATAACAGCAATTATAAGCTCGGAAACGGCACATCGCAGACTGCATTCTCCATCTATAAAGAAGAATATGTGGTCATCTTCGATGCAAACGGCGGAAGCGGCAGCAAGATCAAGACCAAGATCGGCGGCGCTTACACCCTGAAGACCTTCGAAGAATATGGTTTTGCTGCACCTGAGCATCAGAAGTTTGCCGGCTGGGATGTCGAAGGCACTGTCTATCAGGCAGGCGATGAGATCGTCATTTCCGATGTCACGCTCATTAAGGCACTCTGGGAAGATGCAAAACAGTATCAGACTGCGATCGCTTTCGATGACAATAAGATCGAAAAGACATTCGGTGACGATACCTTCACCAATGAACTGACCGGCGCTGAAACAGCAGTCTCTTACTCCAGCAGCGATCCTTCTGTTGCGACCGTCGATGAAAACGGCATCGTAACAATCGTTGGCGCGGGTTCTGCTGTCATCACTGCCGATGCAGCGGAAGACGATGCATTCTTCGCTGCATCTGCAAGCTATCGCGTTCTCGTTGCAAAAGCAGCGATCACACCGAGCGTCAGCATCACCGGCTGGACAGAAGGCGAAACTGCAAATGCTCCGGTCGTCACAGGCAATGACGGCAGCGGTGATGTCACCTTCGCATATAAAGTCAGCGGCGCGGATGATGATACCTATTCGGATGCTGTTCCGGAAACCGCCGGCACCTATACCGTCAAGGCGATCATCGCGGAATCTGCAAACTATCAGGGCGGCAGCGCAGAAGCTGATTTCACCATCGCTGAGGCTGCACCGCAGATCCAGGCGGAACTCATCAGTTCGAATACCGTATCCTTCAAGGAAAACATCATGCTCAATTTCTACGCCGATATCGACGCAGAACACGCAGAAGGTGCTTATGTGATCTTCTCTTACAGCCATTACGGTGAACCGAAGGAAGTGCGCGTGGAACTGAATCCGAATCAGACGCTCAGAAGCGGCGGCAAAACCTACTATGTATTCGGCTGCCCGCTGTCTGTTGCAGAATTGGCAATTGACGTAAATGCAAAACTGTATCTGGCTGACAGCGATGATGCTGTTTCGGAACAGGTCAGCTCTGTGACCGCTTATTGTGAACGTATGCTGGAGAGAAGCTCCACAAACGAAGTCACAAAGAATGCGCTCAAAGCATTGCTCAATTTCGGCGGATATACCCAGATCGCTTTGAACCTCAATACCGATAAGCTCGCAAATGAAAACTATCAGAGCGATGTTTCTGATATTACCGCAGAAGTCAGCGGCCAGTTTGTCAAACCGACTGAGAAGATCGGCGGCGTGCAGTATGCCGGTATGCAGCTCGTGATGCGTGATGCAGTTGTTGCACGGTATGTCTTCCATGTGGATTCCCTCGAAGGTGTCAAGTTCTTTGTCAACGGCGTTGAAGTGACACCGAAGAAATCCAATAACCTCTATTATATTGATGCAGAACCGGTCAAAGCAATGAATCTGACCAGAGTGAATGAGATCGTTGTACAGACCGCTGACGGTGATATTTCCTTCAAGCACAGCGCTATGGACTACGCTGACGGTCAGATCAATGGCAACAACGAAGCTATGGCAAATGCAATGAAGGCAATGTGTGACTATTACAGCAAGGTAAAGGCATACGTTGAAAGCGGCAACTAATTGACTGATTCTGAATGTCAACGGAAAGGAGGGCAGAATTGTCATGGAAAGATACACTGAGGCTGAATTGCAGATCATTGCTTTCGAAGCAGAAGATGTCATCACCACTTCTGATCCGGAGACAACTCCGCTGGGCTAATCCCATGATCCCGAAAAGCACCGTTTCTGATTGGAACGGTGCTTTTTGCATGTTTTGAACATTCAGATACAATGCTAAGCACAAAAAAATGACAAAAAAGTGTATTTTGTCCAGCATTTCGTGCTTTTGTTAGTTGACGAGCGCTTGTTTTTTTTGTAAAATAATAGTAGTTCTATCATGATAGAGAATAGAACACAAACTATATTTTTTCTTTTTTTCAAGGGGGTCTTTATATGAGAAAGTGGCGATTTATCAAATCAGCCGCAGCAGCCGTGTTGTCTTTTGCAATGCTGGCTCCGCTGCCGACCATGCTGCCGGAAAACAATGTCAATGCTGCCAGCATCTGTTCCATCAATACGAATAAAACGTATCAGATGATCCAAGGCTTCGGCGGTATCAATCTGCGGGAATGGACAGGCTATGACCTGACTTCGGAACAGGTACAGCGCACATTCGGAAACGGCGACGGTGAACTCGGATTCACCATCCTGCGTGTTTACGTCAACGACAACAGCAGCCAGTGGAATCTGGCAATTCCGGTTGCAAAACAGGCACAAAAGCTCGGTGCAACGGTCTTTGCTACACCGTGGAGCCCGCCCGCTGCCATCCGTCAAAACGGTTCCGGCGGCCCCAGAGGCGGTAAATATGTCCTGAAACAAGGTTCGGAAGCAGCATATGCGAAACACCTCAATGATTTCATCAAGTATTGCGGCAGTCAGGGTGTCAGCCTCTATTCCATCTCCGTGCAGAATGAACCGGACTGGTCGGAAGACTGGACATACTGGTCACCGGACAGAGCTGCAAACTTTATCGCACAGTACGGCAAATCTGTAACAGAGGGCACAAACTGTAAACTGATGTCGCCGGAGAGCTTCAGCTACAGCAAAGACTATTATAATGCGATCCTCGGCAATCAGAAAGCATTCGAAAACTGTGATCTCTTTGGCACGCATTTTTATGGCACACAGCGCAATCAGATGGACTTCCCCGCACTTGAAAGCTGCGGAAAAGATATCTGGATGACGGAAGTCTATGTGCCGGATTCCACTTCCGATGCCGATACTTATCCGCAGGCGGTCAAGGTGGCTGAGAACATCCATAACGGTTTGGTCGTCAGCAATCTCAATGCTTATGTTTGGTGGTATATCCGCAGAAATTACGGCCCGATGAAGGAAAACGGCAATATCTCCAAGCGCGGTTATTGCATGGCGCAATATTCCAAATATGTCCGTCCGGGTGACATCCGCATTGATGCAACCGAAATGCCGAACGATGATATCCTCGTTTCTGCCTATAAGCATAGCCCGACACAAATCGAAATCGTTGCTGTGAATAAAGGCAATAACAGCATCTCTCAGCAATTCTCCGTTGATAACAGAACCATTACCAATGTCGACCGCTATCGGACAAGCGCAAATGAAAATCTCGCTCCGACCAAGGATATGGAGCATGATACTTCGACTTACTGGGCACAGCTTCCCGCAAACAGCGTTACGACCTTTATTGTTTCGCTCGAAAGCGACGGCGTTGCTGTCCCGACAAACCCGAATCAGCCGGTCGTTATGGAACCGGAACAACCCGATGAAAACGGCTATTACTTCCACGATACCTTCGAAAACGGTACTTGCAGCTGGGACGGCAGAGGCAGCGCCGGTGTGAATCTCAGCAGCGATCAGGCTTATGCCGGCAGCAAAGCGCTGCTCGTAACCGACCGCGAAAAAGCATGGAACGGTACGCAGAAAACGCTCAACTATATGACATTCGAAGCAGGCAAAGAATATAGTTTCAGCGTTTGCGCTTACAGCGAAACAGAACAGAATCTGATGCTTTCCATGGAATATAAGGATGCGAACGGCGATGCAAACTATGTCCATATCGCACAAGGCATGACAAGCGGCGGCTATGTGCAGCTCGCAAATACCAATTTCAAGATCCCGGAAGGCGCATCCTCGCCGATTCTGTATGTCGAATCTGAAAGCGGCACCGATTCTTTCTATATTGACGAAGCGATCGGCGCTGTTGCAGGAACTGTCATTGACGGCCCGAAAGAGATCAAGGTTCTGCGCGGCGATGTCAACAATGACGGTGCCATCAATGCCATTGACCTGAC
>DMBA01000287.1 GCA_003446315.1 Ruminococcus sp.
GTGGTGGACTTACCGGAACCGGTCGGGCCGGTAACCAGAATAACGCCGTGCGGGCACTTGATCATGCTCTGGAACAGGCGCAGGTTATAATCGGACATACCCAGCTCATGCAGACCTCTGGTCTTGATCGCGCCGGTCGAAAGGATTCGGATAACGATCTTTTCGCCGTGCACCATCGGCAGAGAAGACACACGAACGTCAAGCGGGATGCCGTCGACGGTCTGCGAGAAACGGCCGTCCTGCGGGATACGCTTTTCTGCGATGTTCATACCGGAGATCAGCTTCAGACGGGTTGCGAGCTGATTCTGAACATTCGAAGATACGTTCATCAATACAACAAGGTCGCCGTTGACACGCACACGGATCTGCGTATACTTTTCAAACGGCTCAATATGAATATCCGTTGCTTCCATACGGAATGCGTTTTCGATGATCTGTGTTGCGAGCTTAACGATCGGGGCGCTCTCAACACGGTCTCTGGATTCATCATCATCAATTTCCTCGATGGTCTGATTCTCCATACCGAGATCGCCGAGATCGGACATCTGATATGCTTTACCGATTGCTTTTTTGATTGCCATTCTGGTTGCGAGAACCGGAATACAGTCATAACCGGTCTTTACCTTAATATCCTCAAGAATATTGAAGTTGACAGGGTCATCCGTTGCGACTGTCAGACGACGGCCGGTCTTATTGATTGCAATGACGCAATTGCGTTCTGCAAGATCCTGCGGAACCATGCGGGCGATCTCGCCGTCAACTTCGACATTATTCAGGTCTACAAAAGGCGTTTGCAGTTTTACGGACAGTGCCTGTGCGAACTTAATGTCAGACATAAAGCCCATTTCAACAATGACCTCGCCGAACTTTTTCTGATCGGTCGATTCACGCTGTCTTTGCAGTACCTGCTGCAACTGCTCCGGGGTGATGTGACCTTCCTCAACGAGATAGTCACCAATTCGGATGTTTCTCATACCTCAACCTCCAAAAAACTCTTGAAAAATATGCCAAACTGTGGTAAAATAGATAACAGTACAAACCATAAAGGAGGTACCGTTATGTACAAAATGTTTTCCCTGGCTGCGCTGGCAGCCAACACCGGCTGGAAGGAATGGCAATACTACGATGATCTTGGCCGTTTCATGCTCATGGCGATTCCGGTCGTATTCCTTTACGGCATCTGCATCGGCAGCTTTTTGAATGTTGTCATCATTCGCCTGCCGCGCGGAGAATCCCTCATCAAGCGGTCTTCACACTGTATGACCTGCGGGGCAAAAATCCGGTTCATTGATCTGATCCCGGTTTTCAGTTGGCTCATGCTCCGCGGAAAATGTCATAACTGCGGTGAAAAGATCTCGGCTCGTTATCCCATTGTCGAGTCACTCAACGGTTTGCTCTATGTTGCCTGTTTCCTCGTTTTCGGTGTCAGTGTTTACACCTTCCTGATGTGTCTGTTCACCTCTCTGCTGATTTGCATTGCATTTATTGACTGGGACACCATGGACATGTATCTCCCGATGCTGTTTGCAATCGGTCTGCTGGCGATCCCGGCACATTTTGTCACATATCTGCATATTCCGGATCGGCTCATCGGAGGAGTGATCATCTCTGTTCCGTTCTTCCTGATCGGTGAAATCAGCGGTGCTTACATCAAGAAAAAAACCGGTGAAAAAGTGCGCGGCATCGAACTGGGTGATACCATTCTGATGGGCTGTGCCGGTTTGCTGCTCGGTTGGAAAGCAATGATCCCGGCGACTGTCATCGGCATTTTTCTTGCTGTAATATTCGGTCTTATCATTAAAAAGGTGACTGGCGAATCGAAATTCGCATTTGGCCCTTATCTTTGTGCGGGGCTTCTGCTCGGTGCAATGTTCGGCGAGGAGCTGACTGACTGGTACATTCACAATTATGTGGCGCAATTCCTCACAACGGATGAAACGATCCATCATTACACTTCGATGCTCATGCTTCTGCGCTGAGCATCGAACAGCGAAACACCGAAGCATTTCAGGTTTTAGATAGTGGGCAGCCGGCAACTCCGGCTGCCCTCATTTTGTACACTGTTACGGGTTGAATACGCTATCTACGTCTGTCATATATTCTGTGTCTACATCGTCCTGTACCGAATCCGGCATTGTGAAGATGAAGTAGAAACCGGGGATCGCTGCGTTCGTTCTGGTCAGATCGTCGCCGCCGTACTGGATCGTGCCGGGGTTCGAAAGATCGAACGGGTTCTGGATCATGGTTGCATAACGCGGATGCGGTGTGGTATCCATGATGTAACGCTTCGGACCGGTTACGCTGTAAGTTGCGGTCGCATTGTCGAAAATCAGCTTGAAATCGTCCAGCGGGGTATTGTAGTTGGTTGCCGGATCCAGCACATTCTTCATCGAGAAGGATGCAGACTCCGTATTTCCAGTACTATTCACAACAAGGCGGTTGCCGTTGTATGCGTGGTTTCTGGAGATCTCATGGCTGGTGATCGTGATGGTGCAGTCAGCAGGGTCGAATGCGCCGACCGAACCGGAAACTGTCAAGCCGCCGAGACGGAACTGATATTCATAATTGCCGTACATCTTCTGGTTTACATACCACGGGGTTGTGTTTACAAGTGTAGGTGGCGTCGAATTCGTAAAATTATACTCATAAAGTGTAATTTCACCGGAATTAAGCTGCGCATCAGCAAAATCTTCCAGATTGTTATAACCGCTGATGACCCACGAGTTAATATTCGGATCAGAATCAAAAGAGACGTTCGGTGCATTGTTGTCAAATGTCAATGCATAGATCGTACCCTGGCAATCCAGGAACTGCCGGTCTTCAAAAAACTCTGCCCAGAATTGCTGAACATGTGTGTCACGATTTGTACCGGGATCAAAGTTCTGATAGACGCGGACGCGGTCAGCGTATTTCAGGTTGCCTTCAATTGCACGCTTGATATTGTCAATACACGCAGTTGAACTCTCGTAATTCGATGTTCTGGCATAGAATTTCGACACAGGACTCATAAGCTGTGCAACACCGAACATCACAACAGAAAACAGTGCCATTACGATAACCAATTCAACAAGCGTGAAGCCTTTGCGTTTCATTTTCATCGCTCTCATACTCCTTCCCAGGGCATGCCGCCGGACCCGTCGTCCGGCAGCCGCCTTAGAATCCGCTATTGTGAATCAGCGGTAATCATCGTAATTGGGCAGATCAGGCACATCCTGATCCGGTGTCATACTATCCATCATCAAGAAGGATTTTTCGTTCAGATTGTACTCGATCACGCACTTATCATAGAATGTTCTGTTTGCTTCACTGGTTCCGACCTGAACAAACTGATAGAATGTGATCGGGGTTTCTGTCCATTTCTGAACGGAGTTGTCAAAAATCTTGCCGTCAACCTGCAGTTTGATATCGCCGTGAATTTCCTGTGTGCCGGCAACAATCGGGTCAGCAGCATTGTGGACATGGATAATCAGATCCGGATTCTGTCCATAGGTAAACGGGCCATTGATTACTTCTGTTGTGTTGCCGCTGTCAAACGGAACGCCGGGCGAGAAGTTGGTGATGGTAATGGTTTCCATCTTCGACAGAATATTATCTGCATTCAGAATCCATGTGCGCTTCTGTGCATCGGTAATAGAAGGATCCGCTTCATCTCTTGTATAATAAGGGACGATACGAATATAGATCGGGAAATCCGGGCCGGGATAAGAACCCGGTGTTCTGACGTTCGTTGTGAACCGCATGAAACGGTAGTGTGCATTATGGGTAATTCCTACATCGTCATTCAGATCCTGGTTTACGACTTCGCCGTTCGGCGTATGTGTCACATACTCTACGCCTTCTTTTACGTTGCGCGGATCACTTTCATTATAGGCGCTCCAAAGACCGCCGCCGCCCGGTACAAACGGGTTGACACGGACAAGTTTCGGGGTTGAGTCCCATCTGTCCGCAGCCGTATCCCATGTGCCGTCATAGCGCACACGATACTCAACGGTCTGGGCAGCGAAATCGCTGCCTGTTCCGTCTGCGGTTAAAAGGTTATCGGCATATCTCGACTCATAAGAAAGTTGTCTGTTCAGCGAATTGGTAGAACGAATCGTCAGGTTTACCAATGTCATGACCTGTGCAATGAGCATGGTAAACAGAGCATAAATCGCCAATGAGACAACGATCTCGACAAGCGTCATGCCTTTTTGCTTTTTCATTGAACATCCTCCTTTCAATTAGTTCGGACCACGATACTGGTTTGCAAAGTAATCCTGATTCTCCTGACCGAGGTAATCACTGTTGCCGTTTGTCTGTCTGTCTACGATTCTGATCGAAGGCGGAGTGCTCGTGCGTCTGGAGTCACCGATATATGCAAGCTGTGCAATGTTCGGTGTACTGGACAAACTGCGGACAAGGCAGGAACCGACACCGACGGTCGATCTGTCGGACGGGCCGAACGAATTCGAGTCGCAGAATTCGCGGTAGGTAATTCTTGCCTGGTAATTGGAAGCGTTTTCGTTTTTGATCGTGCCGTTCGGAATCAGAATATCCGCATTCAGGAAGCATGCGTTTCTGAATGTGAAGGTACCGTTTGCTTCGCCGAAGATGGTGACGTTCGGAACCAGCTCATATGCATATTTCACATCTTCACGAAGAGAGCTCCAGTTTGCATTATCCGGATAGATCGGGTTCGAAACGACATTCCATTGTCCGCTGGTCATCTGACCGTATGCGCCGGAACAGCAGAGTTTGAATGCACCTGCTGCTGAACCAAAGCCATCTTCAAAGAAGATATAGACTTCGCGGCGCTCTGCAAAGTTCATCGGGGATTCTGTTGCATACGGGATCACCGTCGTGGTGTAATCCGGGCTGTAAGAAGCAGTATTGTTAATGATAACAGTTGTATTGCAGTTTGCAATATTGGTGCCTGTAAACTTGACATACAGCGGGTTGGAGTTGCCATGGTTGCCAATTGTCGGATCAATAAAGATCGTTGCGCTGTTGTAACCATCGTTCAGGTCGATCGTGCAGTCCGTATTGATGACATACGCATTCACATTTGCTCTCTGCTCATGCGCAGCCTCATCGTGATAAACAACCGGGATGTTATTGTAAAAACTCGGTTTGTTTGCGTTGTTATATACCGGAGCACCGGAATCCATCAATTCGGAGAATCTTGCAGTACTTTCAATGTCGTAGCTGCTGGAATGGGTCATCGTCTGCATCGCAGTAGCCGGAGAAACCGGATTATACTCCGGAATGAAACCGGAACCGTGGATCGGAGTCGTGTAAGGTGCGTAATTTGTTGTTGTTGTGCTGGTGACACTGACCATAATCAGGTTGTAGCCCTGATAGTTGTTCGAAGCATCATAGATTGCCGAACCAGGATCAAATCCCGGCTGTCCCGGTTCGATTCTTGAATACTGCGGAACATCTTCAACAGTGGTGAATGGCATCACGTCCCATGTATGACCGGTTGCAATGCTCTCTGCAATCAGCGGATCCGCATTCATATTCTGACGTGCTGTGGCTTCATCGCCTGATTTCAGATCCCAGCGGGTATACCGTTTATGGATCTCATCAATTCGATACGAGAACGGCATCAGCGGAATAGCATCTGCTCTTGCGACATAATCATCAAATGCACAATGCGTTCCATAAGTACCGTCATACCAGTTTGCGCATGCATCGCCGGTCACGATCTCATTCGTGCCAACAGTCAGATTTTCTGCGCCGACCAGTGTGCCTGCACATACAACCTTACCGCCGACTGTGATCGGGCCGGAAATCGTCAGCGTACCGGACTTATTGGTAAAGATCAGGTCGCCGTCAATATTGGTACCGCCTTTGATCTCAAGCGAATGGTTGTTACAGAACAGGTTACCCGTTCCGGTGTGACCGTAATGGGAACCGCTTTGGGTGATATTGTTAAAGACGAATGTACGAAGTGCAGACACGCCGCCCAAGCCGTTGGACCAGACAGAATCCAAGCCCGGATCATACAAATATGCATCGCCGAAAATTGCGAAGTCATTGTTTGCACCGGAAGACTGGATGCCGCCTGCATACAGATTGACCGGATGTGTGCCGGGTGTGCCGTCATAGTTGCAGCCGACATAGAAGCCGCCGCCGCCGGTTTCGCTTTCCTGACCCGGATTCGGATTCGGGACACTGTAGGTATCGCAGATCATGCGGCCGTCAACATACACATAAGGCAGTCTCAGATACTGGATCGGTTCGCCTTCGGCACCGACTTCTCCTGTGGACATATTGGAAATCCATCGGAAACCTGCGTTGCCGCCCTTGT
>DMBA01000153.1:0-1694 GCA_003446315.1 Ruminococcus sp.
AGTTCGGCGGACAGACGCCGCTGAATCTTGCGGCTGATCTGAAAAAGAACGGTGTCAAGATCCTCGGTACTTCTCCGGAGACCATTGACCTTGCAGAAGACAGAGATCACTTCCGCGCAATGATGGATAAGCTCGGCATCCCGATGCCGGAATCCGGCATGGCTGTCACCGTTGACGATGCACTGGAGATCGCAAACCGCATCGGCTATCCGGTCATGGTTCGCCCGTCCTATGTGCTCGGCGGCAGAGGCATGGAAGTTGTACACGATGACAATATGATGCGCGTCTATATGGCTGCGGCTGTCGGTGTCACACCGGACAGACCGATCCTGATCGACCGTTTCCTGCACCACGCGACTGAGTGTGAGGCAGATGCAATTTCCGATGGTACGGAATGCTTTGTTCCGGCAGTTATGGAGCACATCGAGCTTGCCGGTATCCACTCCGGTGACTCCGCCTGCGTGCTGCCTTCGCTGAATCTGAGCGAAAAGCATGTTGCGACCATCAAGGAATATACCAAGAAAATTGCCGTTGAAATGGGCGTTTCCGGTCTGATGAACATGCAGTATGCGATCGAGGATGATACTGTTTATGTGCTCGAAGCAAATCCGCGTGCATCCAGAACCGTTCCGCTGGTTTCGAAGGTCTGCGCAATCAATATGGTGCGCATCGCAACCCAGATCATGACCGCTGAGCTGACCGGCAAACCTTCTCCGGTTCCGTCGCTCAAGGATAAGAAGATCAAGCATCACGGTGTCAAGGAAGCTGTCTTCCCGTTCAATATGTTCCAGGAAGTTGACCCGGTTCTCGGACCGGAAATGCGTTCCACCGGTGAAGTGCTCGGTATCTCCCCGAACTTCGGTGAGGCTTACTTCAAGGCACAGGAAGCAACACAGACCAAACTGCCGACCGGCGGTACAGTCCTGCTTTCTGTCTGCGATATGGATAAGCCGGAACTGCTCCCGATCGCAAAGAAATTCCATGATCTCGGATTCAAGATCCTTGCAACCGGTAAGACCTACGAAATGATCGCAGATGCGAACATTCCGGCAGAGCAGATCAAGAAGCTCTATGAGGGCAGACCGAATATTACCGATGCGATGACGAACGGTAAGATCGACCTGATTATCAATACGCCGGCCGGTGCGGACAGCTTGCACGATGACAGCTATATCCGCAAAGCCGCAATCAAATACCGCATTCCGTATATCACAACGATGGCTGCTGCTTCTGCAACCGCAGAGGGCATCGCAGCAATCAAGGAACAGGGCGGCGCTCTGAGCGTGAAATCGCTCCAGGAGTTCCACAGCGAAATTACGGAGTAAGATTTATTTGCCGGGAAGGGAACAGCGCCCGATCACTGTTCCCTCTCCGGATTCTTGCTATTTACGGAAACAGAAAAAGATGTCTGTATCCCGCACTTTTTGTCCCCATCATTTCGAATTCATCAGTCAGGAGGTTCTTATGGAACAGGAATACAGAGAAAAAATGTCACAACAGCACTATGAGGCTGAACAACAGAGACTTTCTTATCTCAAGGGTACCCGCCGTACCGAGATCGCCGATGCACTTGCAGAAGCAAGAAGCCACGGTGACCTTTCTGAAAACGCGGAATATGATGAAGCCAGAAACGAACAGGCGCGTCTGGAAGAAGAAATCAAAAAGCTCGAATATACACTGGAACATGCAGAGAT
>DMBA01000153.1:1820-4962 GCA_003446315.1 Ruminococcus sp.
AACGGTCAGCCGCAGAAGATCGAGACTTTGCAGATCGTCGGCCGTTCTGAGGCGGATTATGAAAAGCATAAGATCTCGGATGATTCTCCGATCGGCAAGGCAGTGCTCGGCAAACGTGTCGGCGATACTTTCATCGTGGAAGCACCGGTCGGCATCATGACGTTTACCGTCCTTGAGATCTCCAGTACCGGTACATTTGAGAACCATCCGGAGGGCTGATATGAGCGAACAGAATAACCAGAACCAGAATATCCCGCAGACAGAGGATGTTGACGCGCTGCGTCAGGTGCGGCTTGATAAGCTGACCGAAATGCAGGAAAGCGGCAATGATCCGTTTGCAATCACCAAGTTTGACGTAACCGCAAGCACGGCGGAGTGCCGCGAGATGTTTGCAGAGGCAGAGGCAAAGATCCCTGCCGATCTTGATGAGGAAGCAAAAAAGGAAGCAACCGAAAAGCTCAATGAGCAGTTCAATGTGACCGTCGCCGGCAGAATCATGAGCTGGCGCAAAATGGGTAAGGCGAATTTCCTCGATCTGCGCGACCGTACCGGCAGAATCCAGGTCTATGTCCGCATGAACGACATCGGTGAGGAAGCATTTCAGAATTTCCGCAAGTACGGCGATATCGGTGACCTGATGGGCTTCACCGGCACGCTGTTCCGTACCAGAACCGGCGAGCTGTCTGTCCATGCAACCAAGGTGACCATGCTTTCCAAGTCTCTGAAGCCGCTGCCGGAGAAATTTCACGGTCTGACTGACCGCGATGCAAGATATCGTCAGCGCTATGTCGATCTCATCATGAATGAGGATGTGCGCGATACCTTCATCAAGCGCAGCAAGATCATTGCAGCAATCCGCACATGGCTGGACGCACAGGGCTTCTTAGAAGTGGAAACCCCGATGCTGGTTGCAAATGCGGGCGGCGCTGCTGCAAGACCGTTTGAAACACACTATAATGCGCTGAATGAAGATGTCAAGCTGCGCATTTCGCTGGAGCTGTATCTCAAGCGCCTGATCGTCGGCGGACTGGAAAAGGTCTATGAGATCGGCAGAGTGTTCCGCAATGAGGGCGTTGATACCAAGCACAATCCGGAATTCACCCTGATGGAACTGTATCAGGCATATACAGACTATCACGGCATGATGGATCTGACGGAAAATATGTTCCGCCATATCGCACAGACCGTCTGCGGCACGACCTGTATTCCGTTCGGTAAGGATGAGAACGGCGAGGATATCATGATCGACCTCGGCAAGCCGTTCCGCCGCCTGACCATGATCGACGCAGTCAAGGAATATACCGGTGTCGATTTCGACCAGATCCCGGATACCGCTGCTGCAAAGAAAATCGCAGATGAAAAGGGCGTTCACTATGAAAAGCGCCATGAAAAGGGCGATATTCTGAATCTGTTCTTCGATGAATTTGTTGAGGAAAAGCTGATCCAGCCGACCTTTATCATGGATCATCCGGTTGAGATCTCGCCGCTGACCAAGCGCAAGCCGGATAAGCCGGATTATGTGGAGCGTTTTGAGCTGTATATTACGGCGCGTGAAATGTGCAATGCATATTCGGAACTGAATGACCCGATCGACCAGCGCGGACGCTTTGAAGCACAGGAAGCACTGATCGCACAGGGCGATGAGGAAGCAAACCACATCGACGAGGACTTCATGAATGCACTGGAAATCGGTATGCCACCGACAGGCGGCATCGGCTTCGGCATTGACCGTCTGGTTATGCTGATGACAAACAGCCAGTCCATCCGCGATGTGCTGCTGTTCCCGACAATGAAGTCGATTGACTGATCTTTTCAAGACCGGTTCTTTTCTGGAGAACCGGTCTTTTTCTTTTGTATGCAAATATCTGTCCGTTGAATATGAAGATTTTCTGTATATCTTGACAATAGCCGGAAACTGTGTTATAATGAAATTTGAGGTGAGATTCATGAAAAAAAGGAGAAAGATTGCACTCGCTTCTGCTTTCTGTACTGGGATGCTTTCGCTTTCTGCATGCAGTGATCCGGTCTGTGTTTATGGTCCGGCTTCCTGTAATGAAACGGATGCAATTACAGAACAGGCAGAATGCAGTGTGACTGATCCTATGACGGAAATGCAGCCAAAGGCTAATCCGGATCTCGTTTATCCGCATGTTTTGCAGGCACCGCCGCCGCATTACGACGAAACGGAATCCGATGAAGCTGCTGTGCTGTGATCTCCTTGTTTCATACTTTATTTGAAAGGAGTCTATCATGAAAAAAACAATGCAAACACTCATGACAGCAGCCGCATTTGCTGTTGCATCCGGTGCAGTTGCAGGTTCGATCCCGGATCAGAATCAGGTTGCTGCAATGGAAAACCAGATCCTGGAAGCAAACGGCACCTATACGCAGACTGTTTACGGCCCGCCGCCCAGCTATGATGATACCACAACCGATCCGACACATGAGGAAACAACCTTTACGACGACTGTGACGGATGAACCGTTTGATCCCTCTACCAATTATGCGACACCGCTTTATGGCCCGCCGCCTTCTGTGCTCATCAACGGTGATATCAATTTTGATGATAAACTGGATGCACGCGATCTTTCCCTGATGAAAAAGAAACTCATGGACGGTTCCTATGTGGATGACTGGCGCTGGAGCTGGGATCCGCCGGTTTATGATATCAATGAGGACGGCGAATTCAATAAAGAGGATGTGAAAACGCTGCGCCGCCTGCTGACCGGAAAATCTCTGGAAGAAGAACAGGCTGAGGAAGCAGCACAGCAGACCGAACCGATCCTGACAACAACGGCTTCAACAGTTCTTACCACATCCACTTCTATTGGAACGACCTTTACGCAAACGCTTCCGACAACACCGGTCAGCACCACGATCCAGACGGTATACGGCCCGCCGCCCGTCGGAGACTGACGGAGAGACAATATGCTGAATACGAAAGTAAAAGAAGATAATATGAATCGCCTTGCGGTTTACCGTGAGGGCTTGAAGGTGATGCCGCAGATCAAGAATCTGTTTTTTGAGCTGACGCTGCGCTGCAATGAACGATGTCTGCACTGCGGGAGCAGCTGCGGCGATGTCCCTTCAGAGGAATTGCCGACCGAAGCCTATTATCGGCTGCTCGATCAGCTCAAGGAAG
>DMBA01000208.1 GCA_003446315.1 Ruminococcus sp.
CGGAGAACTTTGGCAACATCAACAGAATCGGGATATGATATTGCATTTTCAGCAAATTTGTGGTATGATGTAAAGGAACGGGTTAAATATGCTAATCACAGAAAAGGGAGGACGAATTGAAATGGAGCAGGAAGCGTTTCATTTTCAAGTAAATCTTGGGGGCATGATAGATATCTTGTCGAATCATCTGTATAGTTCGCCGGATGTATTCATGCGGGAGCTGCTGCAAAATGCAGTTGATGCGATTGCAGCGAAGCGGCTGAAGCAGCCGGAAGACCGCAGTGCAAATGAGATCACTTTGACGCTTTCGGAAGAAAACGGCGAACCGCTGTTATGCTTTGCAGATACGGGAACCGGCTTGACAGAAGCGGAGATCCACCGGTTTCTGGCGGTCATCGGGCAATCGTCGAAGCATGATCTGACATCGGGAAAGG
The DNA here is from genome assembly GCA_003446315.1 of Ruminococcus sp. GTDB lineage: Bacteria > Bacillota > Clostridia > Oscillospirales > Ruminococcaceae > Firm-04. The sequence continues at coordinate 435 of DMBA01000208.1, forward strand.
TGCAGGAAGATTATATCGGCAGATTCGGCATCGGATTGCTTTCGTGTTTTCTGGTATCGGATGAGATCTGTGTGCAGACCTGTTCGGTGCAGTCGCCGGAGATTTCGCTGGAATGGCGCGGAAAGCCGGACGGAACCTATACGATCACACCGTGTGCGAAGCTGCCGCGGACGGGCACGCAGATCATACTGCGCCCGAAGGAAGGCGCAGCGGAATACTTTACGCCGGAGCGTCTGACGGAGCTGGTGCAATATTACGGACTGCCGCTGCCGGAGCCGATCTATCTGGTGCAGGGGGAGCAGCGCACGCATCTGAACCCGCCGTTTCCGGCAGGGGAGACTCAGTATGAGCAGGTCATGGAGCTGGGGGAGACACTGTTTCAGACCGGATTTTTGGGATATATCCCGTTAAATTCGCCCAGCGGTTTATTTTCGGGCGTGGCATATATTATGTCGAGTGAAACAGCGCCGACTGCAAAGCACACGCACCGCATTTATCTGAAAAATATGCTTTTGACGGAAGACGGCACACGCCTGCTGCCGAAGTGGGCGTTTTTCCTGCGTTGTTTTATCAATACCAACGGATTGCAGCCGACTGCATCCCGTGAAGATTTTTATGAAAACGAGATCCTGATGCAGGCACGCGAGGAGCTGAGCGATTGCATCACAGAATATTTGCGGCAGCTTGCAGCGAAGCAGGATCCGCTTTTGCAGCGCATCGTGCGGATTCATCGGCTGGCAGTACAGTCGGTCGCCATAGAGGATGACAGTTTATACCGTGCATTTTTCCCATATCTGACATTTGAAACGGCGTTCGGCACAATGACGGGCAGCACGCTGCTGCAAGCGGGACAATCGGGGCAGCCGATCTATTATACGGAATATATTGATGAATACCGGCAGGTCGCCGCGATCTCACAGGCGCGGAATGTATTGTTGGTGAATGCCGGATATACCTATGTGGGGCAGTTGCTCAGACGAATGGAGCTGATCCAGCCGACGATCAAGGTGCTGCAAATGAAGACAGAGCGCATTGATGCGATGCTGGAAAATCCGGAGCCGAAAGATCCGGCATCTGCACTTCGGCTGCTGGCGGAATGCAATGAGCTGCTTTCGGGCTATGACTGCACGGCAGCAATGAAACGGTTTGCGCCGGAAGATCTGCCGGTGTTGTATACGGTGAATGAGGAAGCGCTTTTGCTGCGGGATATCCGGCATTCGATGGAGCAGACGACAGATCTGTTCCGCGGCATGCTGGATGCCTTTGCATCGGAATATCATGAAGAAGCGGCAGCAAAGCTGTATTTGAATTATGATAATCCGCTGATCCAGCGGCTGATGCAGGTAACGGACGAAGAAAAACTGCGCTGCTGCATAGATATTCTGTATATACAGGCATTGCTGACCGGCGGTTATCCGATGCGCAACAATGAGATGCAGATTCTGAATCATGAGTTGCTGCGTCTGGTGAATTGGAGTCTGGATGATTGAGGTGACAATATGAACGGATATGACCCAAAAGAACTGCGCCGTGCTTATCGGGAAATGCAGTCCGGTGAACCGCGTATGCGTGCGATCCGGGGCGCGATCACGGCAGCGGAACAGGCGCATGATGACAGCACTGCGATGCTGTTTCACCATGATCTGATAAAAGAATCTGTTTTTTCGGGCGATCGGTTTCAGGCGCTGGTTGATTTCCCGCAATATCTGGCATTAGCGGCACGCAATCCGGAGCTGCAAGAGGAATGGTCATGGGATACGCTCTGGATGTTCAAATGGATCGTGGAAGCGTCCACGGAGTTCTGGCAGATCGAGAAAAAGCAATTGCTTGGCTGGTTTTCGGAGTTTCGGAGAAATTTGCAGCGTAACGGTTATTCTCTGCGCACATGGTATGAGAAGCGCGCGATTTTATACAGCTATTGTGACCGTGCAAAAATGCGGCTTGATTACGAGGATTTTCTGCGTTCGCCCAAGGATTCCATGGGCGACGGCGAAGCCTGTGAGCTGGATTCGATGGTACGGTTTGAGCTTGCGATCGGAAACCGGGAGAAGGCGCTGGAAATCGCAGAAACGATCTTCCGGAAGCAGCTCCGGACGGAAGAAGTGCCCTGCAAAACATATATGTATCTGCTTTATGATGCATTGAAGACAGGCGATATGGAGAAAGCGGCAGTTTATGCGAAAAAGCTGCGTCCGCTGTGTGACGGGGAGCGTTTTCAGCTTGAGCCGATTGGATTGCTTTTGTGGTATGATGCGATTGCAGAGCCGGAGCGCGGATTGCAATTTTATGAGAAGAATCTGCCGCTGCGCACCGGTTCACGGAATCCGTTTTTATGCTTCTGGTTTGACCGCGGGGCATATCGGGTGCTTGCGGCGGCAGCCGAAGCCGGCATGGCGCTGCAAAATGCAGAAACCGGTGTGCTGACGGATGCAGACGGTCTGCGGAAACTGGCAGAGCAAACATATGCGAACTGTCAGGATCTGGCAGCGAAATTTGATGCACGAAATCGGTCGGATTATTTTTCGCTTGCCCTTCAGGGGGATGCCGCATCTGATTTCACATATTGAGATGAATGCCGGCAATATGCGGCGTGAAATAAGTCGATGCATATTGCTAATATATGAAAATATTGCGAAAATAAATGGAGATTGACGAAAAAAGCAGCGGGAGAAAAAGGGAAAAAAAGACAGATTTTGGTGCAGAAAGATGCATTTTGAGCGAAAGGGAGATTTTTTCGCAGAAACGGCTGCTTTTCCGGATTCTGGTTTATTTTTGGGGAAGTTTGGATATTTTCGTGTAAAAAAGGGTGAAAAAGACAGCACCGAAACCGTTAGCAGGTTCTGGTGCTGTCTTTTATAATGTGCAAGCAGCAGTGACGGTTTGTTTGTGTATATGCGGCAGCTGTATATAAGTGGTGTTATGAAGCGCTCAACGATGGCTTTATGTTATACCG
>DMBA01000162.1 GCA_003446315.1 Ruminococcus sp.
CCGCTGAAAACGCCGCATCATCTTCCGTTGCAGTATGGGTTTCGGCAGCGGGTTCCGTCAGCAGATCTGTTTCATCTGTCTCAGCGGCGGTTGTATCCGCAGGCGCAGCAGTTGTTTCCGCAGGCGCGGTGGTTTCGGTGACTGCTGTGGTTTCTTCTGTTTCCGGAAGCTCCTGTTCGGCAATTTCGCCCGCCATATCCGATGATGCTTCATTGGCAGCCGCATCTCCGCAGCCGGTCAGCAGCAGCGCCGCAAGCAGCAATGCAAATAATCGTCTTGTTTTCATAATTTACCTCATTTCTTTATGTGATCGCATGCACTGTTCCGAGGAACAGCGGCAGATCATTTTGTGTATCCAGAATCACATACACAAACGGTCTGTTCAATATGACGGTATGCTGCGGAATCGCATCCATGCCGTTCGTCTGCATCATAACCGCAGTAGATGCTGCTGCTTTTGTGCCTTTTGCATCCACTTCAATATGCGTTTTATGCAGCACATTGCTGATGTGCAGCGGCGCATCGGATATGCCGGAGAAATCCGCTGCATCGGTAAATGCCTGATTCATGCCCAGCGTCTGCAAGATCCCGTTCAGCGAGAGCGCCGTGTCATAGGAATATTCCGGAAACCGCACATGCGTTTCTGCGTTCTGTGATTTGGTCAGCAGTTTCTCGAAGCCTTCGCGGGTCAGGCTGTCCAGATATGCCTGCACAGACATTCCTTCCGGCGGCAGAATCCCGACAAAAGCACAATCGCCGTCATATTGCTTTACGAACCCGCAAGCGCCGTCCGCTTCCAGATAAGTATGCTCAGTCGATGAAAGGAACGGCACATGCTGTTCCGTACCGTCCGCGGCGGTGAAGATATCGTCTGAAATATCGTCTTTCTCAAACGGTTTCTGCCACTTTGCATCAAAGCAGACTGCATTGACCAGCACCATCCGGTCAAGCGGATCAAAGCGGTCAATGATCGAGGGGATCAGATTGTCCGTAGACTTGGAAACCCATTGATTGACCTCTTTTACGGTTTTGTCATCGAATGCGCCCGGGAACGCATCTGCCTGATAAAACAGCGCACATTTCTGCAAAAAATCCTGTTTTACCATAAAATCTGCTGCATCCCGATACCAGACTGCATTGGCAGTCCGCAGTTTACAGGTTTTGCTGTCCGGCTGATGCTTCCGCCATGCAAACAGATACTGATTCAGCGATCCGATCGGTATGCCGCCGAGAAGCTGCTCCGTTTCCGAAAGCGTATCCCCCGCAGCCCCGTTCGCAGTCATAGCAAGCGCCATTGTCACGGAATACGGTGAGACCATCGTATTCTCCTGTCCGTTTACGCGCTGTGCTTCCCGCAGCAAGCCGGCTGCAAAGCCATCCTGTGCCTCAGAAAAGCGCGTATCTGCTTCCATTCCGGATACCGCAGCACCCGGCTGATACGGTTCCGGCTCCGATCCGCAGCCGGTCAGGAGCACGGCAAGCAGCAGCGCACAGAATCCGTATTGCTTCATCTTCATGCTCCTTTTTTACTGCGGGATCTCATTCAGGATGCCGGTGAAAATCGGGATCATCGTTTTGGTATCGACGATCATATATACAAACGGACGATCCAGAATGACGCGCTTGGGTTCTTCTTCCTCGACGTCTGCTCCATCCGCCATTTCGACGGCTGTGACAGCGGCTGCCTTTGTGCCTTCTGTATCCACATCAATATGCGTTTTATGCAGCACTCTGCTGATATACAGCGAACCGGTGGCTGTATCCGCCATTTTGGAGAAATCCGCATCCGGCAGGAAAGCCTGTTTCATGCCCATTCCGGTCAGCGTTTCCGATAATTCCATTTCAAAATCATAGCTGAATACCGGCAGACCTGTCTCAACATCCTCATGCGCCGGTTCGGTCAGCATTTTATGCAGTTCCCCTGCCGTCACGCCTTCGAGATATGCCTGCGGGGTCATGCCTTCTTCCGGCAGCAGCGCACAAAAAGCGTATCCGCCGTCCTGATAATACTTCATAAAACCGGTCGCATGGTCATCCGAGAGATAGCTGTGTTCTGTTCCGTACATCATCCGGCAGTTTTGCGCCGAACCGTCCGCAGCGGTGAACGTGCTGTCAAATGCATCGTCATACTGCGTGCTCCATTTCGCATCAAACGCCGTTGCATTGACCAGATACATGACAGCTTCCTGCGGGATCGTATCCAGCAGTTCCTCAATCATGCCGGATGTTTTATGTCTGACCCAGCCGTTGATCTCATTGCAGGTGGTATTGTCAAAGGGCTTCTTGAATGCATCTGCATCATACCCGTTTTTGACCGTCTGCAAGAAATCCTGCTTGACAGAAATGCGGTCTTCCTGATCCCGGATCCAGACGGAATTGGCAGTTTGCAGGACAGCATTTTCGGTCTGCATCAGACCTGTCCGCATCGAATAAAGATATTGATTCAGGTCATCGCAGGGAATGCCGCCCAGCGCCTGTTCCATCTCTGCGCGTGTAGAACCGTCCGCACCGTTTGCAGTCATAGCGAGCGCCTGCATAGCCGAATACGGGGAAATGAGGATATTCTCATTTTCACATGACGCGGCTGTTTGCATCAGAAGATTCCGTGCAAATGCGGTCTGCGAAATCAGGAAGCCGTCATCCGGCACATGCCCGACCAGCTCCTGCGGCTCGATCTCGCTTGTCAGACTGCTGGAAACGGTATACGCCCCTGATCCGCATGCAGTCAGACACAGCATGCTCAGAAAGCCTGACAGGATCCATTTCATATGCTTGGTTTTCATCTTTATGCTTCTCCTGTTTCTTTATGTAATCTCAAATTCCGCCTTTTGATTCCGCAGCAGCAGCGCATAATGACCGGATTCCAGTGTACCGCCCAGATCATCCGTCTGCAAAGTGACGGTCAGGCTTTCATGCGGCGGAACGGTTGTTTCTGCGGCAGCCCCGCTGTATGGCGTATAGCTGACGCTTTCGCCCATATGATGCTCCAGCCCGAATTCCGAATGGGTGAAATCAAAGGGCGCATCGCCGTTATTTTGCAGCAAAACGGTCAGTGCACCGGCATCCGCCTGCCGGATCTCCATTGCAAGCTGTGCATCCTGTGCTTCCTGTTCCTGTTGTTCATCCGCATCCGCAGCGATCACAAAGCCTGCACGCAGTTCGCCGACATGCAGCACATATGCGCCTTCTTCCAGCGGCAGATCATAATGCTCAGCGAGATTTGCCGTGAATTGCGCGTCACTCTGCGGCATGCAAACGGATGCAAGCGCGATAAAATAATCGCCGTTGTCCCGATAGGGCACTTCCTGTTCTTCTCCGTTTACCAGCCGGTAAAGCGAGAATTGTTCCGCTTCATAGGAATATTCTGCATCTGTCCGGTTGGTGATAACCGTCCGGATCTCTGCGGCATCGGGTCTGTATGCATCCTGTTCCGTCCGCATGGAAACCGGCAGATCTTCGTCTGTCCAGTAAGTTCCGGTGAATGCATCGTCTTCCTGTTTTACTTCCGGTGCAGCGCCTTCCAACGCGACCGGTGCAGCTTCGGTCTGCACGGTGTTTTCTCCGCATGCGGTCAGAAAGCATCCGGCAAGCATCATCAGCAGCCAATATTTCTTCATCATCAACACCCCCGTTGTTACGAATGTAATGCGGTGTGCAGCAACTCCATATTTTCTTCAAATGCATCCTGTTCCATGAATAAGCCTTCTGCATAAACAAATACGCTTCCGGTCGTATAATAAGCGCTCAGCACGCCGTTTCCGTTATCGGAATATGTGATTTCACTTTCCGCGCCGTCCTGTGCTTTATTCAGATACACAAACATGACCGGCTGTGAAGCACCGTCGGGCGCATATGTCCAGAGATTGGTGTCATCCTTCACGACTGTGCAGGCTGCATCTCCGAATGTGATCCCGAATTCCGGATACATGTGATAAAAATACCCGCTGGAGCGATCCTGCTGCAACTGTAATGTACCAAGCGTCTGCGGCATTTCCGGGATCCCGTAATAAGCAAGCAGTTCTGATTCTGTCATGGAAACAAAGGATTCGCTTTCCGTGCCCGCAGTCAATGCTTCTTCCGGAATGCGCTCTTGTTCCGCTGTATCGGACGAATTTTCCGCACTCCTTGCCTGTAAAGAAGAAGGACGGGTCATCACCGGCGACTCCCCTGCCGTATACAGATCCGCACCGGATTCCGCTTCACCGTTGACAGCTTCTGCTGCGGCTTCATCTGCGGCTTCCTCAGCACATGCTGCCTCGCTGGATTCTTCCGGGCGGAAATCCATATCTGCGGTTTCCTGCACGATCGCCTGATTGCTCCTGTCGATCACGAACCGGATCGCAAACGGTGAGAAAAAGACTGCGATCAATCCGACAAAGATCCCGCTTTTCACGCGGAGACTGATCTGCTTCTGCCGTGCGCGATACAGTTCATTTCCGCGGGCAAGCACTTTTCTGGTAAAGTCTTCATCTGACATTCTCATTTTGCAGGCACACCGTCCTCTCCGATCATCATTCTTAAAGTATTCTTTGCGCGATACAGCAGATTGTCCACCTGTTTGCGTGTTTTCTTCATGATCTTCGCTGTTTCCTCATAAGAATACGACTCAAAATATACCAGATGCACCGCGATCTGCTGATCCTGCGGCAACTGGATCAATGCCTCATGCAGACGGCGCAGTTCCTCATTCCGGATCACATGCGCTTCCAGATCAAACAGATCCGCCTGATCCGGCATTTGGTCGGAATCAGTCTCATATCCCGCCTGCCTTCGCATCCTGCGGAGATGATCCAGCGCCTTGCTGCGTGCCAGCACAAACAAATATGTACGCAGGGAATGCTTGAAATTATATCTGTGCCGGTGAATGACCAGATCCATAAACACTTCCATTGCAAGGTCTTCTGCCGCATGGATATCATGCACATAACGCTGTATGAAAAAGGTCACCGGATCACGGTAATCCTCAACGATCACGGAAAATGCCGCATCATCTCCGTCCAGATAGGCGCGATAGCATGCTGCTGCTCGTTCGGGTTCCATATTTTACTCCAATCTGACTGAAAGCCGCTTTCATTTACATTACGTCTGCACTGGGGCAGATTCCTTATGCCTGCACATATTTCGTCATTTTATACAATTGTTATCAATTTCTTTTATATGATTTATAGAAATATTCGTTTTTCTATTGCAATTTCATACCAAATATGCTATAATATATTTGAACTTAATCCATAGGTTGAATTCATAATATACTTTTTAATTTCAGAATTCAAACCCTCTCCTTTATCCTTCTCCATACCGCCCGCTTCAGGGCGGTACTTTTTTTATCAGGCAATTTCTATTATTATAATATAAATCAGTCAGAAAAGCAAGTGCAGAAACCCAGAATCTTTTCTTTTTTCTCTTGACAGTCAGCCACAGTTGTGTTATAATCAAAGAAGTATCTGAAAGGCAATCTGCATGCGAAACTTTTTTCCATCGCTTCGTGCAGAATGCTTTTTCTCTTTATTTTTTGACTTTCTCTTTGTGCGGGTTCATGACATCCGCCCGCACGAATTACTTATAAAAAAAGGATCGGTAGAAACAGCATGGATCTTGAAATGCAAAAACGCGCCCCTGTTTATGAAGCGCTCGAACGTCTGAGAAGACAGCGCGTTGTTCCTTTTGATGTCCCCGGACACAAGCGCGGACGGGGCAATCCGGAACTTGTCAGGCTGCTTGGAGAACAATGCGTCGGCATTGATGTCAACTCCATGAAGCCGCTGGATAACCTCTGCCATCCGGTTTCGGTCATTCTCGAAGCAGAAAATCTCGCTGCCGATGCCTTCGGTGCTGCACATGCCTTCTTCATGGTCGGCGGTACGACCTCCGCTGTCCAGAGCATGATCCTTTCTGCCTGCAAAGCCGGTCAGAAGCTCATTGTGCCGCGCAATGTGCATAAAAGCGTCATCAATGCACTTGTTTTGTGCGGTGCGATCCCGGTCTATGTCAACCCCGATGTGCAGCCGCATATCGGCATTGCACTGGGCATGGAAGTCTCACAGGTGGAACAGGCGATCAAGGAAAATCCCGATGCTGTTGCCGTGCTGGTCAATAACCCCACTTATTACGGCATCTGCTCCGATATCCGTGCCATCGTGAAGCTCGCCCACGATCACGGCATGATGGTGCTTGCCGATGAAGCCCACGGCACCCATTTTTATTTCAATGACAAGCTGCCCGTTTCCGCAATGGCTGCGGGCGCTGATATGGCAGCAGTATCCATGCATAAATCCGGCGGCAGCCTGACGCAAAGCTCGCTGCTCCTGCTCAATCACGGGGTCAATGAAGGCTATGTCCGCCAGATCATCAATCTGACGCAGACAACAAGCGCTTCTTATCTCCTGATCTCCAGTCTTGATATCTCCCGCCGGAATCTGGCACTCCGCGGACAGGAATCCTTCGAAAAGGTCATGCAGATCGCAGAATATGCAAGAGCCGAGATCAATGAGATCGGCGGCTATTATGCCTACAGCACCGAGCTCTGCAACGGCACAAGCTGCGTCGGATACGATGTCACGAAGCTCTCGGTCTATACCAGAGATATCGGGCTTGCCGGCATTGAGGTCTATGACCTGCTGCGCGATGAATACGATATCCAGATCGAATTCGGCGATATCGGCAATATCCTTGCATATATCTCCATCGGCGACCGGATGCAGGATATCGAACGGCTTGTCGGTGCACTGGAAGATATCAAGCGGCTGTATTCCTGCGATACGACCGGTATGCTGAGTCAGGAATATATCCCGCCCAAGGTCGTTGCAACACCGCAGGAAGCATTCTATGCCGATAAGGAAATGCTCCCGCTGGAACAAACAAACGGACGTATCTGCTCGGAATTCGTAATGTGCTATCCACCCGGTATCCCGATCCTTGCACCCGGCGAGATCATAACGGAAGATATCATCAATTATATCCGCTATGCAAAGGAAAAGGGCTGCTCGATGCAGGGCACCGAAGATCCGGATGTCGCACATCTGAATGTCCTTCGCTGAGGGGGATCCCCGATATGAAACAATGGCTGATCGTGATTCTGACAGCCTTCCTGTATATCGCTGTCAGTCTGCTGACGGACGGCTGGAGCTGGACTTGGCTGATCTGGTTTTTATACGGCGGTTACCGGCTTTATGATATGATAAGGCATCAGGACTGAACCGCCGAAAGGATAAGGAAAAAAATATGAGTGAAAAGAAAATCCTGATTGAAAGTGAATCGCCGGTTTGTCCGGTGCAGGCGCTTGTTGAGCAAACAGATGAGGCTGTCTATTTCTATCTGTTTTTCTATACGAAACCGGAAAATGAACGGATCAAATTCTGCTGGGTATGCAACCGGAAGCTCGCACCGCCCGTGCTCGATCCGAATCTGATGCAGGCAGGAAAAGCCCCGCTGATGCCGGCACCGTATGTGCTGCACAAGCTCAGCGGCATCCAGCTCAAACCGGAAGCGCTGGAGATCGTCTGGTTTGAAGAAGGCGATGGTGCGGCATTGCTCGAAAACGGCAGTCTCCTCGCCGTGATCCCCGCATGGGGCGGCATGAAGGACTTCCACGGCTATGCAAAATATGCATCCGGAACCGGCCCCTTTGCATGGGAGATGCGGCAGGCAGAAAAAACATTGCTTGACCGCGTCAATCAGGCACGCGATTTTTGGGCATTTCTGGAACAGGATGACTTCTGGGCACAGGTGCAGGATTATCACAGCGATGTGCTCGAAGGCTTCTTTGGTGCGCATACGCAGTATTATGCCATCGACAACGACAAATTCCCGCCGCGTGCGATCATGGAAGGCGAAAAAGACGGCATTGTATACGGCTGTACGCTCGGTGTCAGCCTGTTCCGGCAGCCGGTCATCGAAATGTATGACGAAGCACCGGAACAGCATCGCCGGATCGAATTCGGATTCGCAGCCGAAAAAGCATGCAGCGATGTCAAAATGCAAGCCTATCAATGCGCTTCTGCGCTCGCAGGTGCCATGCATGAGGAGCAGATCTTCTTTGCACACGGTCACTCCAATACATGGGACGGCATTGAAGGCTTCCATGCATTCCTGCTTGTCAATACACGCGCGCTCCCGCAGATCACCGATGCGCCGGTTTATCCGCCGTTCCGGGATGATCCGGTCAATCTCATCTGGCTGGTACCGGTCACGAAAGCAGAATATGACTATCTTGTGGAGAACGGCGCAGATGCGCTGCTTGCCTGTGCAAAAGATGTTTCCCGTCTTCATATTTATGACGGACAGCCCAAATTCGAACTGCCATGAATACAGATACGATGCTCACCGAACAAATTCTCCGTCTGCTGACGGATATGCGGACAGAAAACCGCTTCGATCCCGATTTGTGGGCAGAGATCGTCCGGCTGCTGGAAGCGAAGATCCCACAGTGGAAACAAACCGGACAAGTACCGTTTTTTGTCGTACCGTATCTGACCGAACTCTCTGCATCTCTCGCAGGCGGCAGCCGCTTTTTCGATGCGGAAACAGCGTGCGCCGTTGAGGATGCTTCGATCTTCCTGACCACCGAGCTGCTGCTCTGTGAAGAACCGGAAGAAACCTAAACGAAAGGGGAACAGAAATGGAATTCTGGTTTTCCGAAATGCATACCGATAATGTCAAGGCATCCATCCGCTGCGAAAAACAGCTTTACAGCGGACAAAGCGATTTTCAGCGCATTGATGTCTTTGATTCCGCCGAATTCGGACGCTTTCTCGTTTCGAACGGCAGCGTTATTTTCTCCGAAAAGGACGAGTTTATTTATGATGAAATGATCGTGCATGTCCCGATGGCAGTGCATCCGGATGTGAAGCATGTGCTGGTCATCGGCGGCGGCGACGGCGGCGTGGCAAGAGAGCTTTCGCATTATGACGAGATCAAAACCATTGACGTTGTCGAACCGGATGAAATGTTCGTGGATGTCTGCCGCGAATATTTCCCCGATAACGCAAAAGGACTGGATGACCCGCGTGTGACCATTTATAATCAGGACGGTCTGCGGGCGCTGCGTACCCGTCACGGCGAATATGATCTCATCATCAACGATGCGACCGACCCGTTCGGACACACCGCAGGACTGTTCACAAAAGAGTTTTACGGGCTTTGTTATAAGGCGCTGAAAGATGACGGCATCATGGTCTATCAGCACGGCAGCCCCTTCTATGACGAGGACGAGGGCGCATGTCAGGCAATGCATAAAAAGGCATACCGCGTGTTCCCGATCTGCCGCGTTTATCAGGCGCATATCCCGACCTGTCCGGCAGGCTACTGGCTCTTCGGGTTTGCCTCCAAAAAATATCACCCGCTGCGTGATTTTGATGCCAAACGCTGGAAGAAGCGCGGCATCGAAACGTGGTATTATACCACCAATCTGCATACCGGTGCATTCATGCTGCCGAAATATGTGGAAGACCTGATGGAAGATGCAGAGGAGCGAAAGAAATAAGATGGAAGAAACAAAATTACAAGCCTATCGGTTTCCCTTTGGCTGGCAGGCGGTCTTTCCCGCAGACTGGGAACAGGACTTCAATGAGCAGAGCAAAGAAAACCTGTTTTCTCCGACGGACAGCGATATGGTATTTGCGCTTTCGATGATCCATGTTGCAGATCCGCAAGGCAATCCCGCACCGGAAGAAGTCATGGCAGATGCCGTACAGCATATTCTCCCGCTGCACGGCAAATCGCTGCACAAGAAAGATCTGGAACTCGAAGGATTACAATTTGACAGCCGCGTTTTTACGGATATTGCAGATGACGAAACAACATACTGCATTTCAGCAGCATATTACTGTCCGGGTGAACTGATGACCGTCCGGATCACAGGTTCAAACGAGCAGGAAGTCATGGAACATGCTGCATTTCTGCGTCTGATCTCCCGCATTCCGGAAGCAGATGCTGCCAACGATATCTCATAAGGGAAGGATGGTTTATCATGAGTAGAGTATTGATTATCGGATGCGGCGGAGTCGCATCGGTTGCGATCCAGAAATGCTGTCAGAATGACGCAGTTTTCACAGAGATCTGCATTGCAAGCCGCACCGTTTCCAAGTGCGATGCACTGAAAGCAAAGATCGAGGCAGAGGGCAAAAGCAAGACCGTCATCACAACGGCTGCACTGGATGCCGATAACAAGGATGCTGTTCTGGCGCTCATCAAGACATATCAGCCGGTCGCTGTGCTGAATCTCGCACTCCCCTATCAGGATCTGACGATCATGCAGGCATGTCTGGAAGGCGGCGTGCATTATATCGACACCGCAAACTACGAGCCGGAAGATACCGATGATCCCGCATGGCGTGC
>DMBA01000377.1 GCA_003446315.1 Ruminococcus sp.
ACGAGCAGAAGAAGCTGAGAGCAACCGTTGCTGAGCTGACCTCATATATCGAAACGTCAGAGCAGAAGTCTGCTGATGTGACTGCATTCATCAGCGTGGTGCAGAAGTATGAGCGTATCACGGAGCTTACTCCTGAGATCATGCATGAGCTTATCGAGAAGATCGTTGTTCACGCTCCTGACAAGAGCAAATGTAAAACCGGTTTATATTTTGTATGCCAAAGCATTGCATTTTTCTTGATATTATGGTATAATCATAAGGTAAATCAAAAGCTGTAAGAGGTGTGTTATGACAAAAATCACAGAACGATTGCGGCGGCATAAGATTACAGCGTCACAATACATAGCAGTCGGATTTCTGCTGCTTGTATTGTTCGGCGGTGTATTGCTGATGCTGCCGATTTCTTCGCAATCCCGAACCGTCACGCCGTATCCGGATGCATTGTTCACATCCATTTCCGCGACATGTGTCACAGGATTGATCGTGCGGGATACCGCAACGCATTGGTCGCTGTTCGGCAAGATCGTCATTCTGACGCTGATCCAGATTGGCGGCATGGGTGTCATCACGATCGGTTTGGCGATCGTCCGGCTTTCGGGTAAACGAATCGGCTTGCGGCAGCGCAGCACGATGCAGGAATCTATCTCTGCGCCGAAAATCGGCGGGATCATCCACATGACGGGCTTTATCCTGAAAACATCGGCGATTCTGGAATTGATCGGTGCAGTATTGCTTGCGCCGCCGTTTATCCATGATTTCGGTGTCGTACAGGGATTGTGGTATGCATTATGGCATTCTGTATCGGCGTTCTGCAATGCAGGATTTGACCTGATGGGCGTGCGGGAGCCGTTTTCTTCCCTGACCACATACAGCGGCAATATTTATGTCAATGTTGTGATTATGCTGCTGATTATCACAGGAGGAATCAGCTTCTTCACATGGAATGACATCAAAACGTACCGGCACCAATTCAAGCGTTATTCGCTGCAAAGCAAAGTGATTCTTGTCACAACAGCGGTGCTGATCTTTTTGCCGGCGATTTATTTCTTTTTCTGTGAATACGGCGGGCTGCCGATGGGGGAGCGCATTTGCTGTTCGCTGTTCCAGTCCGTGACAGCGCGTACAGCGGGCTTCAATACGTCTGATCTTGCGGAGATGCACGAGACCGGTTCGCTTCTCATGACGGCGTTAATGCTGATCGGCGGTTCACCGGGATCAACGGCAGGCGGTATGAAGACCACAACAGTCGCAGTATTGCTGCTTGCGGCAGTCACAGTTTTCACGCGGCGGGACGATGTGCAATGCTTCCGGCGGCGCATCGCAGAAGAAACGGTGCGGGATGCCGGTGCGATCCTGTTTATGTACATGGTATTATTTTTATCCGGCGCATTTTATATCAGCCTGAAAGAATCGCTGCCGCTGGTGACCTGTTTGTTTGAAACCGGCTCTGCGGTCGGAACGGCGGGTCTGACCATGGGCATAACGACTTCCCTTTCGATGCCTTCGAAGGCGATCCTGATGATATTGATGTTCCTCGGCAGGGTTGGCGGATTGACGCTGATCTATGCGGCATTGCCGTCGAGTGAGACACATGTTTCCAGACTGCCGCTGGAAAAAATAACAGTTGGATAAGGAGAAAAACATGAAATCTATTTTGGTTATCGGCTTGGGACAATTCGGCTGTCATATTGCAAAGCGCATGAGCGAACTGCATTGTGAAGTGATGGCAGTTGATACGAATGAAGAACGGGTCAATGAGATCCTGCCCTATGTCACAAATGCAGTGATCGGAGACAGCACAAACGCAGAATTCCTGCGGACACTGGGCATTCGGGATTATGATGTTTGCATCGTGACAATCGGCGATAATTTCCAGACTTCGCTGCAAACGACCGCTTTGCTGGATGAACTTGGTGCATCGTATGTTGTAGCAAGAGCCTCGAATGATGTGCAGAAGAAATTCCTGCTGCGGAACGGTGCAGACGAAGTGACCTATCCGGAGCTGCAAACTGCCATGCGTATTGCAACGAAGCATGCATCAGACAGCATTCTGGATTTCATTGAACTGGATAATCAGTATTCGATCTATGAAATGCGTGTGCCGCGGGAGTGGAACGGCAAGACGGTCGTGCAGTTGGATATTCGCCGGAAATTCAATTTGAATATCATTGCAGTCCGTCATGATAACCGTGTCAATGTGCCGCTTCCGGATACGATCATGCAGGAAGATGATGTGGTGTTTGTCATCGGTGAGATCAAGGCGATCCAGAAGTGTTTCAAAGTCTGAAAAACAGCAGCCCGCATTCGGTGAGAACATCCGATTGCGGGCTGTTTGTTGTCTGGATATCATGGAAAGCCGCAGCACATTTTGTTCATTCGTGTGCTGCGGCTTTCTAATTTCATATTGGATGCAGTGATGCCTGCAAATGGGACGTATGCCCGTTTATCCGATCAATTACTTTGCATCGTTCTCATCGAAGATATCGCCGCATTCCGGGCAGAACTTCGGGGGATGAGCAGGATCTTCCGGTGTCCAGCCGCACTTATCGCATTTATAAAGCGGAGCACCTGCGGGCTTTGTCTTACCGCATTCCATGCAGAATTTGCCCTGGTTGACCGTACCGCAGGAGCAAGTCCAGCCCTGTGCCGGAGCCGGCTGCGGAGAACCGCAGTTCATGCAGAATTTGCCCTGATTGACCGTACCGCAGGAGCAGGTCCAAGTGTTTGCAGCGGGTGCAGCGGGTGCGGCGGGTGCAGCAGCCTGCTGCTGCTGCATCTGGAAAAGCTGTGCAGCGTTGACACCGCCTGCCTGCTGTGCCATACCCATGCCCATAAAGCCGGTCATAGCGCCGCCTGCGTTGGATGCAGCATTCTGCATTGCCTGTGCCTGTGCAGAGACCATAGTTGCAGCAGCCATGCCGGGATCACGATTGATCGCAGCACGCTGAGCCTGCTTGATCATATCCTCGTCTTCCTTCGGGATGGTGATGGAATTGAATGCGATCTTCTTGATGGTGATGCCGCGAGTGCCCATCCAATCGTCCTTCAGATCTTCGTTGATGGCTTTGCAGATCTCAGTGGTCTTGCCGGGGAGAGCGCTCGGACGAACACCTTCCTCAGAGATTTTTGCAAATGCCGGCTGAAGGATATTGAGAAATTCAGCTCTCATCTGCTGATCAAATTCCTGACGGGTAAATGCCTCGTGCACATTGCCGCATACATTGGAATAGAACAAAATGGGGTCAGAGATCTGATAGGTATAGGAACCGTTGCAGCGAACGGAGATATCAACATCCAGACCGATATTTCTGTCAAGCACACGGAACGGGATGGGGTTCTGTGTACCGAACAGATTGTTCATGATTTCCTTGGTATTGAAGTAATAAACGCGCTGATCCTTACCGGTATCGCCGCCCTGCTTAAATCTTCTGCCGAAGGTCTTGAAGCTCTCGATGATGCCCTTTCCGAGACCGCCGAGTCCCTGACCGGAGAAGATGCTCGGCTCTGTGCCGATATCGTACTTATATTCACCGGGTTCTGCGCAGATTTCCATGATTCTGCCCTGTTCAACGATAATCATACACTGACCGTCAGCAACTGCAATGATACTGCCGTTTGTGATGATATTATCATCGCCCTTGTTATTGCCCTTTGTGCGTTTATGTCCTTTCACCATCAAAACATCGCTCGGCATAGACTCGCAGTAGAAATATTCAAGCCACTGATCTTTCAGTGTGCTGCTGCCAGCCTGCAAAGCAGCCATAATCAATCCCATAGTAAATACTCCTTTCGTAGTACGGACAGAAGTCCGGATAGTCACAGTGTAGGCACTGTTCGTATCTATTATAACATTTTTTGATATGATTTGCAATCCCTTTTTGCAAATTTTTTATAAAAGCGCAGGTATTTTTCGGATTGTGCGGCATTTCACGCGAATCTGCCGGATATGCATGCATAAAAAGAG
>DMBA01000084.1 GCA_003446315.1 Ruminococcus sp.
CTCTGCCGATCGGGATCATGGAGTCGATTGCCTTGATACCGGTTTGCAGCGGTTCATGAACGGATTTTCTGGTAATGATACCGGGTGCGATCTTTTCGATCGGCATTTTCTTTTTGGTGAGGATGGGGCCTTTGCCGTCGATGGGTTCACCGAGGGCATTGACGACTCTGCCGAGCAGTTCCTCGCCGACGGGCACGGAAACGATCTGCTTGGTACGTTTCACGGAAGTGCCCTCTTTGATATTGTGATCGGAGCCGAGCAGCACCGCGCCGACGAAATCATGTTCCAGATTCAGCGCCATACCGGAAATGCCGCCTTCGAATTCGAGCAGCTCACCGGACATGCACTGTTCCAGACCGTGCACATTTGCGATGCCGTCACCGACCGTAATTACCGTACCGACATCGGCAAGGTTCAGCTTTGCCTCATAGGATTTGAGCTGTTCCTTGATAATACCGGTAATCTCATCTGGTCTTAAATTCATTTTGCACCTTCTTAAAAGCATACGGAAGAAAAGCCCGCATGCAGAATCTCAAATCAATGTCAGGAGAGCTGCTCCCGCAGCCTGTCCAGACGGTATTTCACGCTGTTATCAATTCTGGTATCGCCGTACTGCACGATCACGCCGCCGAGGATACTGCGGTCGATGCGTTCGGTGATGCGAACGGTACGTCTGAGCTTTTGCGAAAGCGCAGACCGGAGCCGTTCCTTCTGATCGGGACTGAGTGCAACGGCGGTGGTCACGAGGACATTCTCGGTGTTCTGATAATCGAGCATTTTCGCATCGAAATCATCAGCGATCTCGCCGAGAAACCGGATCCTTCCGTGATCGACGAGCAAAAAGAGGAGTCTCACAGCAAGCCCTTCATTCCCGAAGATCTTCTGCACAATGCCGATGCGTTCGGAAACGGAAAGTGTCGGCAGCGAGAGCAGTCTTGTGAGATCGGGATTGAGGGAAAAGAGCAGCGCACACTGCCGGAGATCGGAACGGGTCTCCTGCAAAACCGCATCGCCCTGTTCGTGTGCGAGAGAAAACAGCGCATTGGAATAAACAGCAGAAACCTCAGAGCTCACTGTACATCACCCACCGAATCAATAAATTCGTCGATCAGCCTTGCATGATCCTGCGGATTCATTTCACGGCCGACAACCTTCTCTGCCGCAAGCACGGCAAGACCGGCAACCTCAGAGCGCAGCTCGGATTCGGCGCGGCGCTTTTCGCGTTCCAGTTCATCTCTGTTCTGCTGCATGATGCCGGCAGCTTCCGCCTTTGCCTGTGCAATGATCTCATCGGAGCGCTTCTGCGCTTTTCTGGTGGCATTGCGGAGCATTTCGGCAGATTCTTCCTTTGCACCGGCAAGTCTCTCGGTATATTCGGACTCCGCCTGTTCTGCTCTTGTTCTTGCATCCTCAGCGTCCTGCATGGTCTGATCGACAGCATGCTGCCGTTCTTCCAGGATCTTCTGAACGGGCTTGAACAGGAAATGCTTCAAACCGAAGAACAGGATCAGGGTATTGATGAGCGTGAACAGAATGGTGCCGAGATCAATGGATAAAAATCCCATTATATTCAGCCTTCCTTATCTACTTTTAATCTGTCTGAGCGTCAAGAAGCGATCAGGTGAACGGCTTCAGGAAGATCAGGAGCAGTGCGATAATAAGACCGTAAATACCGGTAGATTCAGCAACTGCGCAGCCGACGAACATCGTTCTTGTAACAGCACCGGATGCTTCGGGCTGCCGTGCGATCGCCTCACAAGCCTTACCGACAGCATAGCCTTCACCGATACCGGGGCCGATACCTGCGATCATTGCAAGACCTGCGCCGATCGCAGAGCCTGCCAGAACAATTGCTTCACTCATATCCATAATTGAATACCTCCAAAAAAAATTTACGAATGTAAGAAAACGGAAATCGAAAAAAGATTATGTCTCATCCTCAGCGGGCGCTGCATTGCTGACAAAGACCATCGTCAGCATGATAAAGATAAACGCCTGCATGAAGTCGGAAAACAGGTCAAAATAGAGCGACAGCACCGCCGGGATACCGATGGTAAAGACGGGGACCTGCAATTTGAGCATATGGCTCAGACCGGTCAGACCGAAATACACCAGTCCCATGATGATCGAGCCGCCCGCGATGTTGCCGAAATGACGGAGCGCCATTGCAACAGGTGTTGCGACCTCACTGAGAATATTGATCGGGAGCATAACGGGGATCGGATCGAGGAATCCCTTGAGATAGCCGCCGAAGCCGCCGGATCGGATCTTCGTGACCGTAATGAGCAGGAACGTGATCGCCGCCCATGTTGCGAGCACGGAAAAATCGGAAGTCACGGCGCGCAGCCCGGTCAGGCTGATGAGGCTGCCGAAGATCGAGAAGCAGAAGATGGTAGCGATATAAGGCGTGATGCCGAGCCATTTTTTGCCCATCGTATCTTTGACAAGACCGGTGATTGCTTCGACCGCCATTTCCGCAATGACCTGCCGTTTGGAAACGCCGCTGACCTTTAATCCTCTGGTCAGAAAGCAGGCAAGTCCGAGAATGACCGCCATCACGATCCATTCCAGCACGACGGTTTC
>DMBA01000366.1:0-2798 GCA_003446315.1 Ruminococcus sp.
TTGAAAAAGCTCGACCAAAACTTTTATTTCGGCTTCGCCGCTTTTGCTTAAGTTGTTGGCATTGTAAAGGATACATCCCTCATTTTAGATCCGTTGGAAACACATATCTGCAAGAAAAAGGAAGAAAACCTTTGCGGTTTTCTTCCTTTGTTTTATCCCTGTTTTTTCTTTTGCTTCGGTGCCGGAAGCTCCGGCTCCATTGCTGCGACCAGTTCACACAAAAATGCACTGTTATCCAGTTCTTCCGCAAGCAGCATATCCTTTGCTCCCGGATACGGCGTTTCAAGCGGCGCTTGCGGCATCCTTGTCTTTGCCGCATTGACCGGCTTTATGAGCAGCCTGTTATCATAGATGCCGCCGAAGATCTTTCCCTGATAATAAAGGATATATTCGCCCATCATGGCTCTGTATGTGATGCCGTCCAGCGCGGAAAGCTGCTCTAAAACATATTTCAGATAGGTTTTATCGGAAGCCATTGTACCGATTCTTTCCGCAGCTTTATTCGGCTGCTTCGGATTGTTCTGTCGCTTCGCCGTCAGGTTCTGCCGCTTCACCGTTTGTTTCATCGGTTCCTTCACCGTTGACAGAGACCTGATAGAATGCGATCTTCAGATTATCGAGGAATACCTGATTCGGAACCACGATGCCGTCCTGAAGGTCGCAGACAACGCCCATGCCGCGTGCCGGTGCCTGACCGTATTCAAACACATACCGGATCGCATGCTCGTGATTCGAGAAATCCATTGCTGTGATGTCGGTTTGGGTGGTGTTGATGACGGTACTGAAATAACTGTCCAGATTACGGGCAACACGGGTCTTCCAAACGACTTTTTTGGAAGGATCGCTGTCCTTGGAAGAATCATTGGAGCCGGTGCTGCTGCGCTTCTGGTCATTGTCGATGCACTGGTTCAGAAGCTGTGCAACAGACATGCCGATCACGGTGCTGCGCTCTTCCTCACTGGAATAATGGTTACTGGTCAGCAGTGTTTCAAACTGCTTGCAGTCCAGCATGACGGATGTTTCTGACGGCCGCAGACCGGTATCTTTGATCGGGACAATGTATTCGACATTACCGATCAGGTTGACCAGCTTCTCAAAGCCGGAATCATCCATCAGAATATAGCGGTCGATCTCCTGATCCAGCGTTTTGGCAACGGCATTTTTCAACGGTTCCAGACCGTAATCCGTATAGCATGCGCCCACAGACATGCTGCGGCCTTCATGCGTGACCTGGAGATCAAGCGGGATGCCCAGCGTGAAGATCTGCTTGCGAACCGGATCAAAGCGCAGCATCATGACTGCTGTTTGCTTATCTTCCGCATCCGGATCCAGCACAAACAGGATCGCATTGATATCTTCATCAGAGATGCTGGAGATGGCACTCTGCATCATCGGAAGCTCCTTGCTTTTGGCAGTCAGCTTATTGTAAAAATACAGTGCTACGCCGCCGAATACGATCAGGGAGATCAATATTGTAATCATAAACGGGATCGCGGTACTGCCGGCGCTCGGACGCCGTCTTGTATAAACGCTCATGATGATTTTGCAGCCGTATGCCCTGCACACGGTCTGCTGCTCCTTTCCTGCTTAAAATTGGAATATATCCGGTGCAGGGTAATCCCGGAAATCCGCCTCATTGATTTTCAGAAGACGGATATCCAGACCTGCACGTTTTGCCATGCGAATGGTCTGACCTGTGCCGGAGCGCATATCGGATACAATTGCGATGACGCGCTTGCTTCGGGAGATCATATATTGATTTCGGATGCGAAATACGCCTGCGTGATAATGATGGCTGACATAAATGACTGTATCTGCTGCTTCCATGATCGAACGGTAATGATAACTTGCACTGCCGCGCAGCTTTTTGCCGAATTCCGGATAGGGCGATGCACCGATCAGCCGGATCGACGGATGGGTTTGCTTGATATGCAGCACGATATCGGCTGCCCAGAGGTCGATGCCCTGTGACATTCCGGTATAGAATGTATTTGCGCCGTCTGCAATTGCGG
Organism: Ruminococcus sp.; assembly: GCA_003446315.1. Classification (GTDB taxonomy): domain Bacteria; phylum Bacillota; class Clostridia; order Oscillospirales; family Ruminococcaceae; genus Firm-04. The sequence continues at coordinate 2,013 of DMBA01000366.1, forward strand.
TTTCGATCTCGTGATACAGCATGCTGAGCATCAGACGCAGTTCATATCTGTCGGGTAATTTCACCGGCCGGTGACCGGAAAAACAGACCGCAAACGGCTCCTGCGAAGACATTAGTTTGTAAATACAGAGCCGCCGATAAACTCACGCACCAGCGAGCGATCCGGTATCCAGTCAGCCGTCAGCGGGCAGACTGCTTCCAAAAACCGCAGCAGTGCCGGTATGCCGGATTCCGGCGGTGCGATGCTGACAAGACTGCGCACTGTTTCCAGCAGATAGGGACGATAGACGGAAAGCTCATAGCCCATAAAGGTATCCAGCTCATAATCTGCAAGATGCTTATATGGCATGATGTAAAGATTTTCGCCTCTGGAAATGCTGCTGAGCATTTCACAGGATTCTTCCGGTGCTCTGCCGCGGGAACGGCTGTCCCGCAGCAATCTGCGGGCAAACCGGACAAGCGACGGATGCAGTTTTTCATCATCCATTGTGACGCGCGTCCGCACGCTCAGATAGATGCGGTTTGCGATGTTTTGCGAATCGCCGGTCACTTCCGGATTCAGCGCATGAATGCCTTCCATGATAATCAGTTCATGCGGCTTGCGGCGCAGCATTTTGCCGGATTTGCACTGCTTTTGTGCCGCGAAATCGAAACGCGGCAGCTCCACTTCTTCTCCGCGTGCAAGCTGTTCGAGCTGTGTGTTCAGCAGGTCGATATCGAGCCGCAGCGGGGATTCATAATCCGGTCTGCCGAATTGATCGACGATATCGGTATTGCGGGTGCCGTC
>DMBA01000366.1:2973-7037 GCA_003446315.1 Ruminococcus sp.
CGCTCGGAAGCATGCCGGCAAATATCCTCGGCGAGATCCCGAAGCTGCTTATCATATGCTGCTTCTGCATCTATAACAAACAGTTCCGGCGTATCATGCGCCCATTTGTTGATGTCATACAGGGAAAGCTCATTCATAATATGCCTCCTGATTGGGGTTATCGCAGACTTTTCTGCATCCGGATATCTCTGCCGAAAAATTGCATGATGCAAGCAGAAAAAAGTCTGGAGAGAATTCGGTTTCCGTATTGTTCCTGCAAATCGGATTTCGAAAGATTGGTATTGACGATCATCGGTTTGCAGGCGTTGATTCTGGAATTGAAAATGGTATAGATCACGGAACGGCTGAAACTGGTATCGAATTCCGTTCCGAAATCGTCAAGGATCAGCAGATCGCATTCCAGCAGCATCGAAAGGGTATCGGAATCGCTCTTTTTGCCGAAGTGCTCCTGTTCCAGTTTATGGATCAGTGCGCCGACAGAGTCATAAATGACGCTGTATCCCTTTTGCAGCAGCACCGCTGCGATGGAAAGCGAAAGATGCGTTTTGCCAAGACCGGTATTGCCGATCATCAGCAGATTGCCGGATTTGCCCGGCTGGAACTGTGCAGCATAATTTCTGCACTGCTGATAAATGCGCTCCATGATCTGATATTTATCCGGCGGCAGATCCCGGTAATAGGAGAGGGAGAAGGATTCAAAGCTGCAAAGTGCAAGCTGTGACTGTGCGTTCAGGTGTTCTGCGCCTACAATGCCGATTTCCCGCTTCAGGCAGGCACACGGTCTGCCGCCTGTAAAGCCGGTATCATTACAGATCGGGCAATGATACTGCACATCCAGATAATCGGCGGGATAGCCGTGCTGTGTCAGCAGATTCCGCATCATGGCATCGGCTGCCTGACAGTTCCCCTCGATCTTTTTGACACGTTCTGCATGGTCTTCCTTCGGAAGTGCGCGGAACAGTGCAAGGCAGGCTGACCGCATCTGCCGGTCGATCTCTGCGGTTTCGGGGATTTCGGCATAGATCCGTTCGGTGCGCTGTTCCTGCACACGCTGTGCATGCAGCCGGCGTGCCTGAATTCTGGCGATCGCCTCATTATAGATGGTTTCCTGATACATGGAATGCCTCTTTCATTTGTCAGAAACGGTTGACAAGCCGGTCAAAGTCATCCAGATCAAAGGACGCATCTGCGGATGCGCCGCCGGAAGCAGCGGGCTTGCGGCGGGAATCTTTTTCGGATTGTCCCGTTGCTTTCTTTTTTTTCTTTTCTGCCTGATAGGCTTCATCCAGTTTCTGCGCATCTGCGACATTCCGGACACCGGCTTCCGCCCAGCTCATCAGGATCTTATTCATATACGGGAAGGACATCTGGTCATCTGTCTGATCTCTGGTCTTTTCAGAGGCAAAATGCACAAGCTCCGGAGAGATCCCGCATCGGAACCAGCCATCTATGAATTCCTGCTGCTTGGCGGTCGGGAACCGCGGCATTTGCAGAACGGACATGACCTGTCCGGTATAGCTGCGGGCATTGGTGCGCCGTTCGATATCCTGCATTGCAAGTTCCGGCGTTTGGATGCCGCGCTCCTGCCATTCAATGGCGATGTGTTCCAGATCACGCGGATTGAACTTTTGTGTGCTGGCGCAGAATGCAGCGATCAGATGGATCAGATCTGCTGCAAGCCCCAGATAATCATGAATCCACAGCAGGCTCTGCTGTTCGGCATGCCGCAGGGGTCTGCCGGCATACTGCTCTGCATCCTGAAAAAGCTCCGCGAGTTTTTTATCATTTTGCAATCGTGCAGCCATCTCAGAAGGCTTGACATGAAAGCTGCTGCTGTTTTGGACATGCGGTACATTCGGTGCAGCGGCAGGCTGCTCTGCTGCCGGAACGGTCTGCTGCGGAAGATCCGTGACCGGCATGACCGGCACTGTGCGTTCTTCCGTGATATCCGGCGGCGGTGCTTCTGCGGCGAATGGTTCTGCCGGCAGAGATACCGCAGCAGGGGACGCAGTCTGCTGCAAAACATTGGCGTTTTGCCAGAAAACGATCGCTTCTTCCACAGATGAGGGCAGCACTTTGCATTCCTTGGCGATCTGTTCCTGTGAAAGCGGCTCATCGGCATGGCAGAGCACATAAAGCAGCACTTTGAGCTGGTCATGGCTTGCCAGACCGAGAAAATGGTCAGCGACTGTCACCGGAACGGGGAAAGAATGTCCGCTGTGTAAAAATATGTCCATGTTGATCCCCCTTCCCGCTATGCATACAGCAATACTCTTATAGTATAACACAAAATCCCGAAATTGTAAAGGGCAGAAATACGGAAATATTTTTGAAACTGCACAAAAGAAAACTGCGAAATTCTACAATGTGGATGCATAAAAAAGCATTGACAGCATCGCTTTTTTTTGATATACTGATAATGAAAATACAGAAAAACAGGGGGGATGACCATGTTACAGGCGATCAAAGTGGCAGGAAGCGTGCTGACTGCGCTGGCATCAGCGGCAGCAGCGGGGACGAATGCGCTGGCATCTGTGGAGTATGTGCATCAGCAATTGGTGGGCTATCGCGGAGATCTCACCGGTGACGGCAGCGTGGATGAAGATGATGTCACCCTGCTTGCAGCATTTCTGGAAGGCTCGGTGGAACTGCCGTATGAAGAACTTCAGCCATATGCCGATCTCGACCACAGTGGCACATCGGATGCCCGTGATCTGACCCTGCTGAAACGGTTGATCCTGACGGGTGCAGAACCGGAAGAGGTCTATTCCTTTTCGCCGATCTCACAGGATCTGATCCCTGCGCCGATCTCTGCTGTGCATCCGCATATGCCTTCGATCGGGGATGTTTGCATTCTGATGGTTGCGGTCGATTTCCCGGATTGTGTGCATACCGAAAACTTATCCGTTGAAGAAATCCATTCGCTCACATTCGGAGAAGAACGAATTGATGACCATGCTTATCCGATGGACAGCATCACCGCTTATTATGAACGCGCTTCTTATGGCAGACTGCATCTTGCAGGCGATGTTTACCGCTATACCGCACAGCATCCGATCGGATATTATGTGAATAATACCGATGTGCTGGTGAGTGAGACACTCTCGGCGCTGGACAGCCAGATCAATTATCTGAAATATGATGCGAACGGCGATTCTGTGATGGATACTTTGCTGATGGCGCTGCCGGGCAGTGCAAGCGATGACGACTGGTGGCCCTGCTCCGGCGATTGTACGCTGCGGCAATCCTTTGACGGCGTGCGGCCGGGCAATCTTTGCATCGGAAGCTGGGCGCTCGGCGATCCGACCGGTTTCAACAGCACATGGATCCATGAACTGGGGCATGCAATGGGACTGCCGGATTACTATAAATATGAGAACTATTCCGATTATGATTACTACGGGCTGAACGGAGATGCCGGTACCGAAATGATGGACGATGCATTCGGCGATATGTGCGCATTTTCCAAGCTCATGCTGGGCTGGTATGCAAAGGATGAGGTGCAGATCTATACCGGCGGTACAAAGCAGTATACGCTGGAAGCATCTTCCCAGCATATGCCCGGCTGCATTCTCATTCCAAAGGACGACCTCAATGACTTCCACAGTGAATATATCATCATCGAATCGGTCACGAATGACGGAAACAATACTGCCGGTTTCTATGAGAACTATAAGTATCCGCTGTTTGAGACAAGCGGCATTCGTGTGATGCACTGTACTGCCGAATTGTGGGAAGGCTATTGGGGCACCGAACTCAAATGGAACAATTACGGACAAAAATATGATAATTCCAATCAGAAACAGCGCGTTCTGCGGCTTGTGAATGAAGGAAACGGGTTCTTCGGAAACGGTGCCGTGATCGACAATCAGACAAGCGGCTTCGGCTGGTATGACAGCAGCGGCTTTGAGACGGTTGATCCGGGTGTTGTCATTACGATCAGTGATCTGGACAGCAGCGGAAAATGCACCGTGACAGTTTCTCCGAAATCATAATGAAAGAATAGATCCCTCTGTCAGACGACGCTTTGACAGAGGGATCTCTGCTTGTAGATAAAGTTCGCT
>DMBA01000228.1 GCA_003446315.1 Ruminococcus sp.
ATCCCTGCCTGATCGGTGAGCCGGGTGTCGGTAAAACCGCAGTCGCAGAGGGCATTGCGCAGCGCATCGCAAAGGGTGATGTGCCGTTCCACCTGCAAGATAAGAAGATCTATCTGCTGGATATGACGGCGTTGGTCGCCGGCACGCAGTTCCGCGGACAGTTTGAAAGCAGAGTCAAGGGCTTGGTGGACGAGGTCAAGGAGCAGGGAAATATCATCCTGTTTATTGATGAGGTGCACAGTCTGGTCGGAGCCGGCGATTCCGAAGGCTCCATGAATGCCGCAAATATCCTGAAACCGGCACTCTCACGCGGAGAGATGCAGGTCATCGGTGCAACAACATTTACCGAATACCGCAAATATATTGAAAAAGACGGCGCACTGGAACGCCGCTTCCAGCCGGTCAAGGTGGATGAACCGACAATCGAAGAAACGGTGGAGATCCTGAAAGGCGTTGCGAAATATTACGAAGCGTTCCACCGCGTCAAAATCACGCCTGCGACGCTCCGGCTCTGCACGGTGCTTTCGGAGCGCTATATCACAGACCGCTTCCTGCCGGATAAAGCGATCGACCTGCTGGATGAGAGCTGCGCATATGTGAGCATCCGGCATCCGGAGCTGACCGAAATGGAACGGCTCACCAACGAGATCGCAGAAAAGCAAGAGGAGATCGACGAGATCGAATCCGACAGCAATCCGGATTATCAGAAGCTGCAGGAGCGCAAGGGGGAAATGATCCACCTGAAAGCGCGTATGGATCAGTTGACGGAGAATCCGCCGGAAGTTGCGGTCGAACCGGGCGATCTGGCACATGTGATCGAGATCTGGACAGGGATCCCGGCAAACAAGATCGAAGAAACAGAATATGCGAAGCTGCGTGATCTGGAGTCGCATCTGAGCGAGCACATCATCGGACAGGAAGAAGCGATTCAGGCATTATCCCGTGCGATCAAGCGCAGCCGTGTACAGATGACAGCACGCCGCAGACCGGCATCGTTTATCTTTGTCGGCCCGACCGGTGTCGGAAAGACAGAGCTTGTGAAGGTGCTTGCAAATGAGCTGTTTGATTCGACAGAGCCGCTGATTCGTCTGGATATGACGGAATATATGGAGAAGCATGCGGTATCGAGAATGATCGGTTCGCCTCCGGGCTATGTGGGATATGACGAAGCAGGACAGCTCACGGAGAAAGTACGCCGCAGACCGTATTCCGTGATCCTGTTTGATGAGATCGAGAAAGCGCATCCGGATGTGATGAATCTGCTGCTGCAAATTCTGGATGAAGGCAAGATCGACGATGCGCAGGGCAGAACGGTCAATTTCGAGAATACGATCATCGTGATGACCTCGAATGCCGGCAGCACGGATAAATCGACCGGTGTCGGCTTCAACCGCACAGAGGAGGAGATCTCCAAAGATAAGGCGATGAAGGCTTTGAAGGACTTCCTGCGTCCGGAATTTGTCGGCAGAGTCGATGAGATCATCGTGTTCAAGCCGCTGACAGTCGGGGATTATGCAAAGATCGCAGATCTGATGCTGAAAGAGACAGCAGCAGCCCTTGCAGAGCGCGGCATCGTGCTGGATTGGGATGAAGCGGCATTGGAATGGGTGGCAAAGGAATCGCACGGTCACCGTTACGGTGCGCGTGATATCCGCAGAGTGCTGCGTGATTCGATCGAAGACCGCGTTGCAGAGATGATTATTGAATCAGAGGAATCGCCTTCTGTGCTGCATATTCGCGGTACAGCGGAAGGCGTAACCGTGCTGACCACGGAGCCGGAGAATACTGCGGTGCAACTGGAAAAAAAATAACCTGCATATGAAAAAGCCGCTGAACGGGAGAACTGTTCGGCGGCTTCGTTTATGCAGCGAAAGTGTCTCTGACGGAGCCTGACATCAATCATCGTTTCAGCGCTCCCTTTTCTCCGTGCAAAAAAAGAACCCGGAAAGCACAAGGCGATCCGGGTATAAGGAAAGAGGTTGACACAAGCAAATCAAAATTGGAAATGCAAAGGCATTCCATTGGACATTTCGGGATAAACTTCACCCTGAATCAAGGGCAGGAAATAGTCAATGGCATCATCCGTGACCTGATTGCCTTCCGGCGTGATCCATGCCTGCGGGAAGGTGCGAATGCTGTTCGCAGCCTCAGAAGCAGGAATCGCGTCATAGGAGATATCGTAATGCTCACCGCGTTTCATAGCGACCATGATACCGGATTGACCGTCATGCGCAAGCCAGACGGCACGCATGCCGCAGCGTTCCGCCTCAATGAGGTCGGTATATGCACAGAGATGTGCAGAGCAGCGCTGCATAATATTCAGCTCCACGGAGCGTACTTTGCAGCCGATCTCACGCTGCACCTGTTTTTCGAGATATTTGCCGATACCGGACAGATAAGCATGACCGAATTCATCGTTTGCACCGGAGCGAAACAGATCGGCATCGGGCGGTTTGACACCCTCGGAGACTGCGCAGACCACGCAGCGATTCGTTTTGAGTGCTTCGCGGACATCGTTGAGGAACTGCGCAACCGTGAATTCCGATTCCGGCAGATAGATAAAGTGGGGCGCAGATTCCCCGTTATGGCGCAGCAGGCAACTGGAAGCGGCAAGCCAGCCGGCATCCCGTCCCATAATTTCAACGATCGTGACCGACTGCACCTGATAAACAGAGCAATCGCGGAGAATCTCCTGCAAGGTCATATTGAGATACTTGACAGCAGAGCCGAATCCGGGCGTATGGTCGGTGCCGACAAGGTCATTATCAATGGTTTTGGGCACACCGATCACCTGAATCGGGCTGCCCTGTTCGAGGAGCCATTTGCTGAGTTTCGCAACGGTATCCATCGAGTCATTTCCGCCGATATAGAGCAGCACATCAATCTCGTGCTTTTCGAGGATCTGGCGGATCTTATGGTAGAGCGAGTCATCCTGTTCCGCCTTCGGAAGCCGGAAGCGGCAGGAACCGAGCGCAGAAGCAGGTGTTTTTTTGAGCAAAGCGAGCTTGTGCGGATCGGACAAAGAATCGTTGAGATCAATGAATTTTTCTTCCAGAAGTCCCTGAATGCCATGCAGAACGCCGAGAACGGTATTCGAGCAAAAGCGCGGGTCTTCGGGAAACTTTTTGCTTAGTTCCATTGCTGCCTCATAAACGCCGGCAAGCGAGGCATTGATGGCGGCAGTCGGGCCGCCGGATTGTGCAACGGCAAATCGCATATCTATTTTCCTCTCTTGGTCCGCAATTTCCCCCATAAAAATCAGTATCTAGTTTATCAAATCAGCGCGGACACCTATATATAGTATACCGGATTTTGCAGGTTTTGTCAATTCTCAAATGCAGATTTCGGCGTATTGGATAACAAAGGGGTGTTTTTCGGGATGATGGCGTAAGGAATGACAGTGGATATATGATAAAATTGTGTTAATAGCAATATAATTTTGTTTTGGCAATGTCAAATCAAAAGTTTTGATTCGGCAGCTTGCTGACGATAGCTTTCTTCAAAAGTTGGCGGAGTCCAGAGACAGAGCCTCTGTGCGCCCATGTTTGGGGGAAGCAATGCCAACAACTTAAGCAAAAGCGGCGAAGCCGAAATAAAAGTTTTGATCCAACTTTTTCAAA
>DMBA01000004.1:0-4914 GCA_003446315.1 Ruminococcus sp.
ACCGGAAACAAATCGGGAAAAAAGGAAAAAAAAGGAGAAAAACAGCTTGCTTGCAGTTTCCTTCGATTTTTTGCCGGAAATTTACAGTTTGCCGGATATTTTTCTGTATTTCTGCAAGAATGCCGATTCCCCCGCACTTTTGCGCAGAAATATGCCGAAAATTCCGGCGCGTCTTTACAAGTTTTCACTCCCCAAATATTGCGGTGCAAGGCACCCGAAATCCGCCTTTGGATATCGCAAGAAAGCGCTTGCAATTTTCCGGAATATATTGTATAATAGAGAGAAGAATGCGCCGGTATCCTTTTTTTGACGGCGCAGCGCAGAAAGGAAGATGAATGATATGGACGATTTGCTCCGCAGACAGCTGCAAATTCACGCATGCCATATCCGCATGGGCATCATCGAAGGCGTTTACAATGCCAAGTCCGGACATCCGGGCGGCTCGCTTTCAATCGCGGATCTTATGACTTATCTCTATTTCACCAGAATGCATGTTTATCCGGATAATCCGGAATTTGAACAGCGTGACCGCTTTGTGCTTTCCAAGGGTCATACTGCGCCGGCACTCTATGCAACACTCGCAGAACGCGGATTTTTCTCCATGGATGAAATGAAATCACTGCGTCACATCGGGGCAATGCTCCAGGGTCACCCCTGCATCTCCATTCCCGGCGTTGATATGAGCAGCGGCTCGCTCGGTCAGGGCATTTCTGCTGCCTGCGGTATGGCACTTGCCGGCAAGCACCGCGCAGATTCCTACCGCGTTTATACCGTGCTCGGCGACGGTGAGATCGAAGAAGGTCAGGTCTGGGAAGCTGCAATGTTCGCTGCCCACTACGGTCTGGATAACCTCACTGCCATCATTGATAACAACGGCTTGCAGATCGACGGCAAGATCACCGAAGTCTGTTCGCCGGAACCGATCCCGGATAAATTCAGAGCCTTTGGCTGGCATGTCATTGAAATGGATGCACATGACTTCGATGACATTGACCGTGCATTCCGTGAAGCAGAGCGCGTGACCGGTCAGCCGGTTGCCATCATTCAGCATTCGACAAAGGGCAAGGGCGTTTCCTTTATGGAGAATCAGGTCGGCTGGCACGGTACTGCACCGAATGCCGAACAATATGAAAAAGCAATGGCAGAGCTGACTGCTGCGCTGAATAGATTGGAGGCAGAAGCATGAGCGAAGTCATCAAGAAGGCGACACGCGAAAGCTATGGCGAAGCGCTCGTCGCACTGGCAGAAAAATATGAGAATCTCGTCGTTCTGGATGCAGACCTTGCTGCTGCAACCAAGACCGGTATGTTCAAGAAGGCATATGCTGACCGCTTCTATGACTGCGGTATTGCAGAGTGCAATATGATGGGCGTGGCTGCGGGTCTTGCTGCTGCCGGTATGATCCCGTTTGCTTCTTCCTTTGCCATGTTCGCAGCAGGCAGAGCATTCGAAATCGTGCGCAACAGCATCGGTTATCCGCATCTCAATGTCAAGATCGGTGCGACCCATGCCGGTATCTCCGTCGGTGAAGACGGCGCAACACATCAGTGCTGTGAGGATATCGCTCTTATGCGCACCATCCCCGGCATGACCGTTATCAATCCCGCTGACGATACCGAAGCAAAGGCTGCGGTTGCCGCTGTGATGGAACTCGACGGCCCGTGCTATCTGCGCTTCGGCAGACTCGCTGTTCCGGTCATCAATGATCCGGAAACCTATAAATTTGAGCTGGGCAAGGGCGTTCAGCTCCGCGACGGCAGCGATGTCACCGTCATTGCAACCGGTCTGATGGTCAATGAGGCACTTCAGGCTGCTGAAACACTCGCAGGCGAAGGCATCTCCGTCCGCGTCATCAATATCCACACCATCAAGCCGCTGGATAAGGAGATCATCCTCAAGGCTGCAAAGGAAACCGGTACCATCGTGACCGCAGAAGAACACAGCATCATCGGCGGTCTTGGCTCTGCGGTTGCAGAAACTGTCTGCGAGGGCTGCCCGGTTCCGGTACGCAAGGTCGGTGTCAATGACACATTCGGTCACTCCGGCCCCGCTGTTGAACTGCTCAAGCAGTTCGGTCTTTCTGCGGAGCATATCGCAGAGGTTGTCCGCGAGGCTGTCAAGGCAAAATAATTTCTCTTTCAGCGTTATGCCGGAAGGCAGAATCAGAATTGACGGGGGTTCATTATGGTTAAGGTATTTGCTGACGGCGGTTCTTTCCGCGTTGAGGGAAAGTTTGATTTCGGGTATATCGGTCTGTATCAGGATGAACAGATCGAAATACAGGAAGATTATGGCGAAATCAAAAGCTGGGATTTTGTTTCGGAAGCAATTGACACCAAATCCTGTACAGATGACGAGCTGGCAGATTTCCTGACGGAATATATAAACGGTCTTGAACAGAAGATTCAGAAGAATATCAAACAGGTCAATGACAATTTTCTTCTGAAAGTATTCGAAGATATGGAAGCCTGCGGTGCCGAATTCTGGGATATTCCGGAACTGACCATTGCGGATGCATTGCCGGAAAACCCAAGCGAAACGGTCTATCAGCCGAATCATGACAGATTGATGCCGGTTTATCTGGAATACAGAGACTCTGCAAATGACGGAAGCATTGAGAAAACCGATGTGGAAGCCCTGCTCAGAGAACTGTATCCGATGTTCAATTTTGATGCCTTTCTCGCCGGAATCGTGCCTGAAAATATCTGTTTCTTTGGTACGGATATCAGTTTTCAGTGCTCCGACAAATTCGATCAGGCGATCCTTTGCGGCGCTTATGATAATCTTGACGAAGCACTCCGGTTTACCGACTGGCATAACTTCTGATCTCCCGCAGCAGTTTTCAGCGGGAATAATAGCATGAATATGACGTAATGCGTGATTCAGGCTGACCGCCGGATTGCGCATTACGTTCCTTTACACATCCGAAAGGAGCACGGTCTATGACCTTTACAGAACTGCGGCAGCAGTATCCGGAATTCGTTTTTCACGGTGTCCGCAAAGAATATGCTGCCGGAAAACTCAGCATCACCTATGATTTTGAGATTCCCGGTCTGTTTGCGTTCGCACCGCACTGGGAGATCCCCTGTGCCTGTCCCGATCCGGATGATCCCGCACTCGACCGCCTGATCTATTCGCTCGGTCTGGCGGAACTCGTCAGTTATTGGAAGATCACCTGTTCCCCGACTGTCCGCATCGGCGTGCAGCTCAGCGCGGAACAGATCAACTGGTGGAAACAGCTTTATTTCGGCGGTCTGGGCGAATTCTTCTACCGCAACGGCATCCAAACAGACTTCGACAGCTTTATGACGATCTGCTGTGCGGAAACGTCGCTGCCGGATGCCCCCGCTGCAAAGCAGTCGCTTTCCGGCAAACTGATCCCCGTCGGCGGCGGCAAGGATTCCATTGTCACGCTGAATCTGCTCAAAGATCAGCTCGCCGATGCCTGCGCCTATCAGATCAATCACCGCGATTCTTCCGAAAAAGCCGCGCTCCTCGCCGGTATCCCGAAAGAACGCATCTTAGAGCCGAAGCGGACACTCGATCCCAATATGCTGGAATGCAACAAACGCGGTTTCCTCAACGGTCATACGCCGTTTTCTGCGATTGTCGCTTTTTCTTCTGTGCTCACGGCTTATCTGCACGGTCTGAAAACCGTTGTGCTCTCAAATGAATCTTCTGCGAGCGAATCGACCGTTTCGGAAGCAGAGGTCAATCATCAGTATTCCAAGAGCTATCAGTTTGAACAGGATTTTGCTGCCTATGAACGCGATTTTCTCAGAAGCGGCGTGCAGTATTTCAGCTTGCTGCGTCCGCTGACGGAATTCCAGATCGCACGCTATTTTGCTTCGCTCCCGACGGCATATCATGAGATCTTCCGGAGCTGCAATGCAGGCGCAAAACAGGATAAATGGTGCGGACATTGCGCAAAATGTCTCTTTGTTGCCGTGATCCTCTCGCCGTTCCTCCCCTATGCGGAGATCGTGCGGCTGCTTGGCTCTGATTTGTTCAATCTGCCGGATATGGAACCCGTTTTGCAGGAGCTTTGCGGTGCGCTGCCCAATAAGCCGTTTGAATGCGTCGGCAGCCGGAAGGAAGTCAATATTGCGCTGTGCCTTGCCGTTGCCCGCGCTGCTGCCGATGGCGTGAAACTGCCGCTGCTGCTCGAAAAATACAAGGAAACATCACTCTATGCACAGTATGCGCCCGATGCTGCCCGGTTCGGCGCGGAATGGGATCCGCAGCACCATCTGCCCGATGACCTTGCGCAGCTTGTACGACATGCATGTGTCGATCATTTCTCACGGAATACGGAGTCTTCAACATGAAACAGATCGTTGTGACCGGCGGTGCCGGCTTTATCGGAAGCCACGCCGTTGTGGAATTGCAGCAGGCAGGCTATTCTGTCACCGTGCTCGATAATTTTTGCAACAGCAAACCCGATGTGCTCGTGCGCATCGCTGCAATTACCGGCGTAAAGCCGCAGCTCGCTCAGATTGATCTGCGGGATGCGGCTGCCGTTTCAGACTTCTTTCAGCATGCAAATGCCGATGCCGTTGTGCACTTCGGCGGGCTGAAAGCCGTCGGGGAATCCTGCGCGGATCCCTTGCTCTACTATGACAATAATCTGACCGGTACGGTCAATCTGCTGCGTGCAATGGCGCAGAATCACTGCAAAACACTCATTTTCTCCAGCTCCGCGACCGTCTACGGCATGGAAAATCCCGTTCCCTTTACCGAGAAAATGCCGACATCTGCTGTGAATCCCTATGGCTGGACAAAGCTCATGATCGAACAGGTGCTGCGCGATACTGCGGCTGCCGATCCCGAATGGGCTGCCATTGCATTGCGCTATTTCAATCCCATCGGGGCGCATCCGTCCGGACTGATCGGGGAAGACCCGAACGGTATCCC
>DMBA01000004.1:5030-5820 GCA_003446315.1 Ruminococcus sp.
TGCGCGTGTTCGGAAACGATTATGATACGCCGGACGGTACCGGTGTGCGGGATTATATCCATGTTGCCGATCTCGCAAAGGGTCATGTCCGCGCTTTGGAATATGCGGCACAGCATAAGGGATTTGATGCCATCAACCTCGGAACCGGCAAGGGCGCTTCTGTTCTGGATGTGCTGCATGCCTATGAAGCTGCCTGCGGGAAAACGCTTCCCTATGAGATCGTGCCGCGCAGAGACGGCGATATCGCCGTTTCTTTTGCCGATTCTGCAAAGGCAAAAGCACTGCTCGGATGGGAAGCACAATCCGATCTCCTGACCATGTGCAGGGACAGTTGGCACTATATGACCGTGCAGGCGGAACTGGAAGCTGCCGACTGCTGACCTTGGCTGCTATGCAGGATGCCGGAACAGGTTGTCTGCGCCGTTTTTCCTGACAGAGCAATACAATGCGCGATTTTAACAGACGAACGCCCCCTTTTCAGAGAAAGGGGGCGTTTGCTGCGATGATGCTGTTATGATTCTTCATCTTTTCGCCGGAAAATGCCTGCACGGTGCATTGTCAGGCAGCCGCACCCGGTCAGCAGGAATCCGCTGAGTAAAAGCAAGTATGATTCCGGTGACAGATTGCCGGTCTTCGGAAGATTGACAGCTCTGTTTGCAGAATCGGTTCCTTTTCCGGTTTTCGGGTCTATTGTGTAAACATCCACAACATTTCCGTCAGCGTCTTCCAGTGTGATCTCATAAGCGCTGTCCGATTTTGCAGTGATGCGTGCGGTCACTTTTTGTGTGCC
>DMBA01000004.1:6004-8866 GCA_003446315.1 Ruminococcus sp.
GTGGTTGTGGTCGTAGTTGTTGTTTCCGGAACAATATCTGTGAATTCCAGATAACCGTAACTTGTAAGATTTGCAAGCAATTCATCATAGGAATCAGACGGGATATACTGCTTGTCAGAGCCGTCAATTTCAGCGCCGGCGTAGAGATACAGACTGTCGCCGATACGAACTGTGCCTTCCAAACAATTATTGATGGCCCAGTCGCTGATGGTTACCATGCTCTTCAGACTGCTGTCATAATAACTGAGCTGATTCCCGTAAATCCGTCCGCCGTTCAGTTCGAGCGTGCCTGCATTCAGAATGCCGCCGTTTTTCAGGTTCGTGTCCTTGTAGACCGGATTTACATTTATCAGGTTATTCCGTATTTCGCCACCGTTCAGTGTAAAAACAGCATCCTTTCCATTAACTACATTTCCATTTGCATTAGCAATTCTGCCGTCAATGATCCAATAAGACCCATTCGCCCTATTATCCGAAATGACGCCGCTGTTCATCACGGTAGTACCGTCATTATAAATGCCTGCATAGAAGCTTTCTATTATCTCACATCCGTCAATCAGCAGAATACCGTCCTTCTTGTTGTTGACACCAGTATCATAACCGCAGATACTGCCGCCCAGCAGATTCGCAGTGCCTTTATTCTCAATGCCGTAATAATCATACTCATCGCCCTGAATACAACCGCTCAGCAGTTCAAATGTGCCGTGATTGTCAATACCGCCTGTTCCCTCTTTGATGCATCCGTCTCCCTTTGAATCACTGATCGTCAGCGTGCCGTAATTCTGTATCACAACAAAATCGTCATAAGAACCGTCCTCGTCCCATCTGATATATCCTAAAATCTTGTGCCCGTTCAGATCAATAGCAGCCGTGACGCCTTCCGGAACAACAAGTGATTTGTCAGCAGAACCTGCTTTCAGATCTTTCTGCAGGACGATCGAACCGCCGTCTAGAAGCCTCTTCTGCAGTTCTTTCCAGCTATCTATTTCTTCATCCGGAACCGGCTCTGTCGGAGGCTCCTCGTACTCTGACTTTGGTACACTGTATCGAAATTCCAGCGTGGTGAAACGATTGATATCTGAAATGTATTCATCATATTTTGAAACAGGAACATACTTATTATCTACATAAAGGAACATTTCTCTGTTGAATTCCAATATACCCGTAGAATAAACAGCATTGCTGTGGTACATAGTATATGACATACCGTAATCATCGCCTTCGGCAATGTCATACATATATGTATAATTACCGTCTATTCTTCCGCCGTTGTAGATAAATGTTCCGGTATTATAGATGCCGGCTCCTTTTCCACCTGTCCTGTTGCTGGTAATTTTGCCGCCGTTCATCGTAAATGTTCCTGTGTTGTATATACCGCCGCCGTCGCTGCCATAGTTACCCGATATTTCACCTCTGTTCATTATAACCGTACCGTCATTGTATACGCCGCAGCCAGAACTGTCTTCGACTGTTGCGCCGTCGATCAGCAGCCACGCATCTGCATTATTATCAATGCCTTTTACATTGCAGCCCAGCAGTTGGAGTTTTCCGCTGTTTGAGATTCTGACGCCAATTTTTCCGTTTCCGGAACCGATGAATGTCAGTTCGCCGGAATTCTTGACAGACAAGCTGTATCTGTAGCCAGAAGGTTTCAAAATGCTGTATCCGTTCAGATCAATACAGACGATGACGCCCTCCGGTACTTGAAGTGTGGCGGAAGTATATGACGGCTGCATCGTCTTTTCCAGAATGTAATAACCGCCATTGGAAAATGCCGAATTCAAAGCAGACCAATCCGAAATCGGAACCGGTTCAGAATCCGGTATTTCCGGATCAGTTGATACCGCAGTGCCGGTAAAATAGACCATGTCATCAGACGGGATCATCTCTGATAATTCCAGATACGCATATGCCGAAATATCGTCAATAACGTTGCAGTGACCTGCTGCAGGAATGAACTGTTTGTCCGAGCCGTCATTTGTTTTGCCTACATAAAGGTTTTTTTCGCTGCTGACAGAAAAGATGCCGGTGTTATTGACGGCATTATTGAAGTTGGAACAAACTGTATGCTCAAAAACGAGCTGTTCATCGAGATCCCCTAACGCTTCTGTCGTCCTCCAGGTATAGTCTGTGTAATTTTGGCTGATTCTGCCGCCGTTCAAAATAAAGGAACCGTGATTGCATACTCCCGCGCCGCTGCTCAGGCTTTCGCCGGAAGAGTCTTCACCGGTATCTTCTTCGGTCGAATTGCCGCTGATCACGCCGTCGTTCATTGTGAACATTGCAGCTTTGTCGTTTTCAATGCCTCCGCCGTATTCAGCATGATTGCTGAAAATGTGTCCGTTGTTTAATGTAACCGTTCCGGCATTGTAAATGCCGCCGCCGTATTTAGCATGATTGCTGGAAATTTGTCCGCTGTTTAATGTAACCGTTCCGGCATTGTAAATGCCGCCGCCGAAAGAAGTATAATTGTTTGAAATGCTTCCGTTGTTTAATGTAACCGTTCCGGCATTGTAAATGCCCCCACCGCGAGGAGCATGATTGTTTGAAATGTTTCCGCTTTCCAATATAAGCGTTCCGGTATTGTAAATGCCTCCGCCATTGGGATCATTTCTTCCGCCGCAGATCATGCCGTCTTTCTTTGAATCGGTGACGGTCAGTGTGCCGTAATTTGTGATGACATTGCCGTTTGTGCGGAATAGATCATCATTGTCCGGATCATCATTGTACGGATCATCAATGTACGTCAGATTCCGGTCGATCTTATAGCCGTTCAGGTCAAGTGTGACTGATACATCCTCCGGAACGATCAGCAGTTCCAGACCTTCTTCCCAGATAGCATCGTTTGTCAGTTGAATGTCG
>DMBA01000221.1 GCA_003446315.1 Ruminococcus sp.
GCAATCCGAGGGCGCATTTTCATTCCGGAATACGCAGTACGAATGCATCAACGCTGGATTCTGCAATCCGGTTTGTATGAACAGCAGCAAAAAGCCGGAAGCAGCCTTTTGAAGAATGTTTTTACAGCAGATACGTCCTTTTCGGCTTCTTAATCATTTTTAAAACAATCTTCATAGTCCCTTCAAAATCAAATATTGACACCGCAGCTTAAATTTGATATAATTTTATACAGCAGGATTCATCGCGTATCTGAATCCTGCATCCTGAAATATACGGACAATTGATTTTGAATGAAAGGACGGAGCATTACAATGAAAAGCAAAGGATTCAAAGCAGCATTGCCTGTATTCATGCTTGCGGCTGTATTGCCGTTTTCTGTACTTCATGCATCCGCAGCAGAGCAGAACGAGAACATTTTACCTTATGAAACATATGAGGGAATTGCAGAGGACAAGTGCAATGTGATTGCCGCACAAATGTATGCAGCGCCCGGCGAAACAGTATCCTATCCCGTCTATCTGTATCACAATACCGGCTACAACTGTATCGGCGTTCACGTTGATTTTGATGAAAGACTGCTTCCTGTATGCAATCAGGATGGTAAGGTCGATGTATCGGAAGGTTCTGCTTCTGATGCGCTGAAACCGGTATTCAGCAGCATTCTGAAAAACGGTCGTCACAGATACGGTATGGCGGTTATACCGGAAAATGAAGACGGTCCGAATGAAACGGATGACGGTGTTTTGTGTTATGCGAAATTCAAAATCCCGGAAGACGCGCAGGCAGGCGACCGATATTCCATGAAGCTTGGTATCAACGAGCTGCCATACAACACGATCGACGGCTGGATTGAAGTCAGAGGGGAAGCAAAAAGCGGTTTGCTGGATGCTTTCAAGGAGCACCCTGCCGCTTATGCGGGCGGTTTCGCACTGATCGCCGGCATCGGGATTATTTCCGCTGTATGCATCGACGCACGAAAAAAATCCAAATAATCATATGAAGCGCATCGTCTGACAATTCAGGTGATGCGCTTTTCCGGTATATTTTTTTGTGAAAGCGCCGCATTTTTTGTGCTGACCGGCGACAAACTGAGGGGTGAAAGCCAAAACGGTTTTCACCCCTCAATGATTTGAACAGATATGAGTTCTATCCGGAGAAAACAGGTCTGAATGATACAGCCTTATTCCGGAAAATCATACCAGATTGTGACCGTTCCGCCGGGTTCTCCGGTGACAACCGGAGGCTCTGTGACCGGCAGCGTTTCCGATGTGAATGCGGATTCAGAAGCAGCGGTCATGACGGCAGAGGTGACGGTTTCAGAGGGAAAAGTCTCCGAAGGAACGGCGGTCGTTTCGGTCGTGTAAGCGGGAAACTGCTCGAACAGACCGAGCGACTGCTTCCAGTACAGAATACGCAGCACAGAATCGTTGAGCTGTTCTTCGGGAATCTCACCGAGCTGCACTGCTTGGATCACACTGCTGACAGCGTCCTCAAAATCCGCATAACAAAGCAGATCATTTCCTGCAAGCACAGCAGCAACAGCCGGACTTTGTCCCGCTGTAAATTCAGTGATCGCGTTCATATTGAGGTCATCGGAGATGATAACACCGCGGAAACCGAGTTCTTCCCGCAGAATGCGGTGCACCTCCTGAGAGAGCGATGCGGGGTGATCGGGATCCATGCATTCCACGATATTGTGCGACACCATCACGGAATCGGCACCGGCAGCAATGCCTGCTGCAAACGGCAGGAAATCACCGGAAGTAAATGCATCGTAAGGACGGCTGTCATATGCCATATTCTGATGCGTGTCCGTGCTGCCGCCGTAACCGGGGAAATGCTTGAGCGTGCAGCCGAGTTTCTTCTCCTTCATGATGCGGACGACCGTTGTGATATAATCAGCGGTATCGGCAGGCTGCATGCTGAAACAGCGCGGATAAATGTAATCTGCTTCGCTTTGCGGGACATCGCACACCGGCGCAAGATTGACATTGACCCCAAGACTTCGGAGCAGATCGGCTTTTTCCTCTGTATCACTGCAAATGAGATCCCAGCCGCCCTCTGCATAGAGATAATGCGGACTCCAGAACTGATAAGCACGGAGCTGCGGATTGAGACTGATGCGGTTGACCGTGCCGCCTTCCTCATCGACGGAGATCAGCAGCGGGATTTTGGCAGCGGACTGGAATCCGCCGGTCATTTCCTGCACCTGCTCCGCACTTTTATATGCAAAAGGCGGCGCAAACAGGCAAAGACCGCCTGCGCCGTTTTCCGCTGCCTGTTGTGCAGCTTCGGGATCAGAACAGCAAACGAGCATCATTTGTGCGGCTTTTTCTGCAAGCGTCATCTGCTGCATACGCTCCACCAGTTCCGGATCATCCGGCGGTGTATAGACATTTGTTGTGGTGGTTGTTGTGGTCGATTCGGTCGTGGTTGTGATTGTGGTTGCGAGGCTTGAGAAAGTTGTTACGGCTTCTTCTGCCGTGTTTGATGTCTGATCGCTGCATCCGCAGAAAACCGCCATACAGACAGCAGGCAGCAGTGCAGCGGCATATTTGATGATTTCTTTCATAATTCAATTCCTGTCAGGAGCACTGTAAAATCAGATGCACCCGGTCAAACCGGCGGGCTGCCAGATCCTCTTTTCGGATACAGAAATAGATTCTGCCGTCGCCGCCGAAATCCAGCCTGTAATCACGGGTTTCAAGGGAATCCATTTGCAGGAGCAAGATCCAGTCCTGCGCGTGCAGATGAATGTCCGCTTCTTCTTCCTGTGTCATCTCCGGCCGTCCGTTTCCATAGCTGAAACCGCGTGAAACACTCTCGCAATCGGTCAGAAATTCATCCTGAATCAGGTCGGCATATCCGAGCAGCTTTGTCCGGACAGTTGCAGGATAGGCTTCTGTCCGGTCATTATAAAAGTTGTTCCAGTATTCATCTTCCTCATCTCCGAAGATCTCACCCAGCCCGTAAAATGCAAAGCCCTCACAGGCATCCGGCAGATCCGGAAAAGCTGCCGCTTCTGCATAAATCTGCGGAACCCTGAAACAGGGTTCAAGTGTTTCGGGCGGCGCTGTTTCGGTGAGATCATCGGGATTTTCAAAATAAAACACCTGAGCACAGCCGTCATGTGACGGATCGTAGCCCCACTGCATCAGATCCAGTTCGTAGAAAAAGGAGAGGATACCGTGATCGGGCAGCAGACCGTCCTTGTCCAGCGCGTGAATCGCTGCGCAGTCAACCTGAAGCAGAAACGACAGCGGATTTGTTCTGACCTGACCGTGAAAATCCTTGCCGGTGTATTCCGGCCAGACAAATTCCGGCGGGAGAAGCGGATCCCCGCCGAAGTGCGTCCGACCGGATACGGTGTCGGATTCATGCAGGAAAATAGCGTTTTTCTCATGTGCGGCATAAAATGCCTGCATCTGTTCGTTGATATCCATATGCGGCCTCAGTTTTTCAGACTCTGCATCGGGGCAGGGATTCTGCCGCCGCGTGCGATGAATTTTTCAGCGCTTTCTTTGCGTACCGGCATAACAGGGCCGACACCGAACAGACCGCCGAAGTCAAGCTCCTCGCCCTCTTTCTTGCCGATTGCCGGAATGACACGGACAGCGGTTGTTTTGCTGTTGACCATGCCGATTGCAGCTTCATCTGCAATAATCGCGGAGATGGTGGAAGCGGGCGTATCGCCGGGAATGACGATCATATCCAGACCGACCGAGCAGACAGCGGTCATTGCTTCGAGCTTCTCGATGGAGAGCACGCCGGCATTGGCTGCGTCGATCATGCCTGCGTCCTCAGAGACCGGAATGAATGCGCCGGAAAGACCGCCGACACTGGACGATGCCATGACACCGCCCTTTTTCACGGCATCATTGAGCAGAGCAAGGGCAGCCGTCGTGCCGTGCATGCCGCAGACAGAAAGTCCCATGCCTTCGAGAATATGTGCCACACTGTCTCCGACAGCGGGTGTCGGTGCAAGGGAGAGATCGACGATGCCGAACGGAACATCGAGCATTTTGGAAGCGCGTGTACCGACAAGCTGACCCATGCGGGTAATTTTGAATGCGGTGCGCTTGATGATATTGGCAAGCTCGTCGATGGATGCATCCGGATATTTTTCGATTGCAGCACGGACAACGCCGGGGCCGGATACGCCGACATGCACTTCGCAGTCCGGTTCGCCGGGGCCGTGGAAAGCGCCTGCCATAAACGGGTTATCTTCCGGCGCATTGCAGAACACGACCAGTTTTGCAGGGCCGAAGCACTGATTATCGGCAGTCAGCTCCGCAGATTCGCGGATGATCTCACCCATCAGGCGCACGGCATCCATATTGATACCGGCTTTGGTGGAACCGACATTGACAGAGGAGCAGACATTGGATGTTTCGGCGAGTGCCTGCGGAATGGAGCGAATGAGTGCTTCATCGCCGTTGCTGAATCCCTTGTGAACGAGTGCAGAATAGCCGCCGATGAAGTTGACACCGGTTGTTTCTGCGGCACGCTGCAAGGTGTGTGCGAGTTTGACGGGATCGCCGCCGCGGGTAGCAGCAATGACCATCGCAGCGGGGGTGATGGAAATGCGCTTATTGATGATCGGAATGCCGTATTCGGTTTCGATCTGCTGACCGACGGCGACAAGGCGTTCTGCTTTGCGTGTGATCTTGTCGTAAACGCGGTCGCAAACGGTATTCATATCTTCTGCGCAGCAATCCAGCAGCGAAATGCCCATTGTGATCGTGCGGATATCGAGGCATTCGTCCTGGATCATGCGGATCGTTTCGAGAATATCAGAGGTATTGAGCATAAGATCCTCCCAAAGTTAAATGCGGTGCATGGAATTGAAAATATCTTCGTGCATAACGTGAATGGAGAGTCCAAGCTCTTTTCCCAGCGCATTCAGGGAATCGGAAAGCTCGGAGAATTCACACTTCATGCCGCGGATATCGACCAGCATAAACATTGCAAACAGATCCTGCAAAACGCTTTGTGTGACTTCGATGACATTTGCATTCTTTTCTGCACAGATGCCGCTGACCTTATGCAGGATGCCGACGGTATCGTGACCGATGACGGTAATAACTGCTTTCATAATGGAAAGCCTCCTTCAAATTGTAATGTTTCCTGTAAAAAAACGATTATACTTAATTATACCATATTATGGAGAAAAAAGCAATGACCTGACGCACATTTTACATATGCGTATCCGGTGAACTTTAGATCAATTGCAGCGGGGCTTCCCCGATTATACCATAAAATGCAATTGGTTTCACGCAAGTACACCCGATCGCAGCGCTGTTTATTATCCGGCGAACTTTAGATCAACGCCAGCGGGGGCTCCCCGCTTATAGCATATTATGGAGAAAAAAGCAATGACCTGACGCACATTTTACATATGCGTATCCGGTGAACTTTAGATCAATTGCAGCGGGGCTTCCGCGCCGGTGAACTTTAGATCAATTGCAGCGGGGCATCCCCGCACGCAGCATTGCTGTTTTCATTGTAATATCAAGACTTTTCCCGGTAAAATTCCGACAACTCTGCCGCAAAATATTGACTTTCAGCGGTACGTCTGGTATTGAGCCGGCAGTTTGATATTCTTCTATGCATCAACCGCGCGCTGGAAATGTCCCAGAACAGCGAGCGCCTGAGCTGGAGCTTTGCGGAAGTCGATTCCAAGCTGAAAGACATCATGGAAAATGTCTACGCGAACATCAGCGCAGCCGCGAAGAAATACGGCATGGAAGGCAATTATGTTGCCGGTGCAAATATCGCCGGCTTTGAAAAGGTGCTCGATGCCATGAACGCACAGGGTATTGTGTAAACGGATAGTGCCCGCGATTGAATCAAGGGGGTTATACAATGGAAATAACCGAACTGAATTGCATCCCGTTCACGGGATTCCCGATGAAGCAGCCGGAAATGCAGATCGAAGCACCGGCACCGAATCCGTTTGAACCGGTCGCAGCGGAAACAGATTTTTCCCGCGATACGCAAACTTGGGATTAACCGAATACAATAAGGATACGCCCTTTCAAAGAGGAGAGGGCGTATCCATTGCTGTCTACAGAGAGGAGAATGAGATGAAATCCATTTTGGTCTGTCGGGAGACTGACCCGCGTGAAACCAGAGTCGCACTGATCCCGGATGATATCAAAAAGCTCATCGGTATGGGCTTTTCGTGCAAAGTCGTAAGGGGTGCAGGCGAAAAAAGCGGCTTTTCAGATGCAGCATATGAAAAAGCCGGAGCCGTCATGATCGGCACGGAGCAGGAAGGATATGACAGTGAGATCGTCCTGCGTATTCTGAAGCCGCAGAGCGCAGCGGGATTAAAACCCGGCACGCTTCATCTGAGCTATCTGGATCCGTTCAATGAAAAGGAACTGCTGCATGATTTTGCGAAAAGCGGCGTGCAGGCAGTTTCACTGGAAATGATCCCGCGCACCACACTTGCACAGAAAATGGATGTGCAGTCCTCGCAGACATCGCTTGCGGGATATG
>DMBA01000046.1 GCA_003446315.1 Ruminococcus sp.
TTTTCCCGCATTTTATGCTATAATATAAGCAAATATTGTAAGAATAAGGGAGATTATGTCGAAATGAAGAAAGGTTGGAGCATTCTGCTGATGCCGCTGCTCCTTTGCGGATGTGCAGCGATCCCGTCCGAAGAACAGCTTGAAGCAGAATTACAGCAAAAAACAGAAGACAGTCTTTCCGAAATACAAGCAAAAGATGCAGAATACGCTGCTTATCAGAAGCAGGCAGAATCGCATGTGCTGGATGAAAACGGATATTATCACCAATCTGAAATGGACATTCCGGAGCGTGATCCGAATATGATCCGCGTAACATTTGCAAAAAATGCGCAGCTTGATGTCTTGTATTATTACGATGAGGCGCATGAAAAGCCGATCCTGCCGGACGAGCCATGTTACATCGCGCAGGGCGATTCTATATATGCCGCCGAACCGGAACATGTCGCAGCAGGCGACCCGAACTATGCATTCGATGGATTTCTTTTATATAGTTATGATGAAAGCGGCAGCCGCAGAGCCATTGAACCGGAATCCGATTCCGATCAGTTGACGATCCGGCTGCCTGCCGAGCGCACCGTTCATGATATTTCCGTTGTTCCGACCGGCGCATATAAAAGAAGAACGCTCAAACTGGAAGCATGGTGTCTGGATGCAGACGGGCGAAAGAATCCTGCCGATGGTACATGGTCGCAGAACGGCGAAAAGATCCGGGACAAAACGTTTGAGATCGTCGCGCCGGAATCATACCGTTTTTCATATGAATACGAGTCTGATAAATATTATGTAAAGGAATGCTCCGGCGGGGATGCATCACAAAACGGGGATAAGGTCACGTTTCAGAATGTTACCGTGCAGCAGGAAACGCTTTCTGTATTGCTGAAGCCATTTTTAACAGCGACCATAAAATCCGCAGATCAGAAGGGGATACAGGAAGTTCGTATCCATGAACGAAATCAGCCAGCAGATTCAAAAGGCGATTATCAGATCATGAAAGTGAAGCCCGGTGACAAGATCATGATTCGGACAACGCCGGAATATAAAATCAAATGCGATGAACTGAAAGCCAAACAACTGACTTATAATAAGATCAATAACGGCTATGATTTTCTTTGTACCGTTCCGGATCAGGGAGAGGCGCTTCAATTCCAAGCAGTACCGTGGGGCAAAAAGGAGATCGCACTGGATATTGACGCGCATATCATTGACAAGCTGCCGATCATCCGGAATCTGACGGACAAAGCGGAAGACAATCTGCTGTCTTTGAAAAGCGGAACGGAGATCTATTCCTATAAGGATCTGAAAACGAAAAAACAGATCGAAGTGAATGAAGCGCAGGGATTGTCTCTGGTTGTGAATCCGGATATTTCATCTCAGTCAAATCTTGCATATGAAGTGTCGGTCAACGGCAGGAATCCGGTTTACATTTACAAAGACAATCAGGAAGCACCGGAATTGTCTTTTTCCGAAACGGAAAAACTTGCGATCACCGTCAAAAAAGGATTTGTCTTCTCATATAAGAATCTGGATAACGGAAAACTGGATGTGACATATCAGATCGCAGGCAGCCGTGCAGTGCTGAAAGAAAACCAGTTTTTGCCGGAAAATACGGAAATTGCCGTGACGGTCAATAACGCAAATCAATATACAGTAACAGGCGGTGCTGTGGAAGCCGGCAGAAACTTCGGCACGATCACAGTGACCGACAAAACGAATATTTCTGATTTTGCAGTACAGTATCGGGCAGAAGAATAGGAGTGGGGTAATGATCGCAAAATCAATCAAAAAGCATGCCGGAAACCTCTTAAAGCATCCGATCAGTTGGATTGTATTGTTTGCAATTGTCGTACTGATCTTTTTGATCCTGTCGGCTTTCCATTTTTTCGTGCAGAAAGGACTGGCAGAAAATGCAAGTGCGATCGGCAGCAATATCGGTGCATTACCGGGTCAGGCGGTCGGGAGTGCCGTCGGCTCATATGAGGGCTGGGAAGACGGCAAAAAAGAAGCGGTTGCGCATCCGGAAGTGACGGTGAATTTGCAGACCAGACTGCATGAAGTCGGAAAACTGGAAGTTTTGAAGGTGTCTGCAAAAGAAGACAATTTCAAAAGCGAAAAAAATCTTGCGAATTGTCAGATCGTTGTTGTGGATGTGGTATATGCCATTGATTTGCAGCAGGCAGTTTTTGAAGAAACAGAAGATCAACTGATCGTGACACTTCCGAAACCGATCGCGGAAACGAATTTCAGTGAAGCAAAAAGCAAGACCTTATTTGAAAAAAGTACATCATTCTGGAGCAACGGCTCCGCACAATACGGCTGGGAAGCCGGCATCAATGCGAGAAAAAAACTGCGGGAAGAAACGGAGAAAAAGTTCAAAGAGGATCAGGCACTTCTGGAGCAGGCGATGGATAACGGTCGGGATGAGGTGAAAACATTTGTCAGCGGCATCCGGCTGGACAAAACAAAAGAGATCGTAGTACAATATGAAGGAGATGAGACATAACGATGGAAAACAATACACAGCAGCAGAAAAAAACAGTTCCGGGATATGTATATATCGTGTTGATTTTGCTGATTGTCGGAATGATGATTCTGGCTTTTGTCTTATTCCAAAAAGCGGGAAATTATGCTTCCGCAGCATCTGAAACGGCGATTTCTGCGGCAAAAAATGCTTATCAGGATTCGAAAGAGCAAGCCAAAAAAGAGGCGCATGAAGCATATGCCGAGAAAGCGAAAGAACAATACAAAGTGCAGGTACATTCTGAGATCAATATTACATCTGTTACGGAAACAGCGGAGCTGAATGTTCTGGAGTGTCAGACATCCGATTATTTTTATCATGAAATACCGGATCAGAATCTGTCTGCATGTCTGAAAGTAACGGGAAGCGGCAAATTCAAGGTCAATCTGAAAAACGCAGAATACAGCATTGATGCGGAGCGAAATGCGGTCTATGTCAGCCTGCCGGATCCGGTATTTGAATACAGCGGTGAAAAGGACGAAGAACCGATATTCTTTGACAAAGGAACTGTCAGGATCGGCAATATTGCATTATTTGACGGCAGCACGGGGGAAGGCGAAGCCATCCTGAAAGAGCTGCGGGATGAGGCTGCTGAAAAGCTGAGAGCAGAGCTGAGCAGCGATGCCGATCTGAATTATCAGGAAACGGCGAGAGAATCCGCAAAAAAACTGCTGACAGAGCTGATAAAAGCGGCGAATCCGGAAGTGCCGGATCTCAGCATTGAGATCACATTTACAAATTAAGAAAATGCGGTGAAAATACTTGACAAAGCAGCAGCGATCACATATAATAAGGGCAGAATCTAAAAAAGGAAGGTGTTTTGAGATGAAGGATTTTGTTCCGTATGAAAAAATGAGCAAAAAGCAAAAACGGGAATACGACCGGAAAAAGCGCGGAACATGGACACTCTCCCCGATCACGCGCATAGCAGAAACAGATAAAAAGCATTATTCACGGAAAATCAAACATAAAAATCACGGCGGAGATGATTCTCTGCCGTCTTTTTTTGCCCGCAGACAGCTTGTATAAGCCAATTTCACAGAATATCGGAACGGTTTGCCTGCTGGGGGTTGCAAAAAAACAAAAAATCTGTTATAATAGAGGATGTATAAGCTAATGTCAAATGCAAACGCATTTCATAAATGCACACAGCAATAAAAAGGAGGAACCAACATGAGCAATCAGTATCCCAGAAAAGCAACGGCTTCCGGAGCCGTAAAGATTTCCGAAAACGTCATTCGCTCCATTGCAGCCGTGGCAGCAAAGGAGATCGACGGTGTGGCGGAACTTGCAGAAACCGGACGTTCTTTGCTTCCGTCGTCTGCTCCGATTTCGGTTTCCGTAACCAATGACCTTGTAGAGATCAGAATCCGGCTTGTGCTGATGAACGGTTATCGTCTTACAACCGTCGCAGAGCAGGTGCAAAAGGCTGTCAAGGAGAATGTACAGAACATGACCGGTGTCATCGTTTCGAAGGTGCATGTCATTGCTGCTGATATTTCCTTTGAAGACTAATATAAAACGAAAGGACTCAAGATATGAGTGGTAATATATCAAGACGCCAGATCCGTGACAGCGCCATGAAGCTGCTGTTTGAAATCAGTCTGCGCGATGATCCGCTGGAAGAGCTGTATGAGATCGCAGAAGAAATCGAGGAGATCATCGTCAATGAGGATGTGCGCATGCTCGTGGACGGAACAGTTGCCCACAAGGATGAACTGGATGCATTGATCCAGCAGTACAGCCCCAAACGGAGCATCCAGCGGATTCCAAAGCTGGAACTTGCGATCCTGCGGCTGGCACTGTTTGAGATCCTTTATGATGACGCAACACCGGCAAACGCAGCAATAGCCGAAGCCGTACAGCTTGCAGAGTCTTATACCTATTATAAAGAGGATATCCGGTTTATCAATGGCTTGCTTGGCGCATTTGCCCGCGATCATGTCGGGGAAACGGACAAAAGCGCGACATGAAGCTGCTCGGTATAGATACAAGCAATTACACGACCTCCTGTGCATGGCTGGATACGGAAACGGATCAGCTTTTTCAGCGCAAACAGCTTCTTCCGGTACCGGAAGGGCATGCGGGTTTGCGGCAAAGCGATGCGGTATTTCATCATACAAGACAGCTCCCTGCTTTGATGGAACAGCTTGCAGAAGATGTCGGGGGTGCATTGCATCCGGATGCGATCGGCGTATCGACTGCACCGCGCAGCGCACCGGATTCTTATATGCCCTGTTTTCTTGCCGGACACGGCACAGCACGCATTTTAGCAGCATCTATGGGCGTTCCGCTGTTTGAAACATCGCATCAGATGGGACATATACTGGCAGCGCTTTATTCTGCGGGCTGCTTATCATGGCTGATGCCGGATGCACCGCCGTTTCTGGCATTTCATGTCAGCGGCGGCACAACCGACTGTGTGCGCTGCATACCGGATGAAACACAGATCCTTCGGATCGAGCCGGTATCAGAATCGCTGGATCTGAAAGCAGGTCAGGCGGTTGACCGCGTTGGTTTAATGCTGGGTTTACAGTTTCCGTGCGGGCAGGCATTGGAGCAGTTGGCGATGCAAAGCGGGAGCACCGCGCATATGCCGGTGAAGCTCAAAGACGGCTGCTGTTCGCTTTCCGGTTTGCAGAATCAATGTGAACAGATGCTGCATAAACAGATCCCGCATGCAGATATTGCAGCGTATTGTCTCAATTCCATTGCGGCAGTGCTCAAAAAAATGACGCTCTATGCAGCAAAACAATTCGGAAATCCCGCGGTTATTTATGCGGGCGGTGTGCTGTCTGATCGCCTGATACAGAATCAGCTTGCAAAACTCCCGCTGAAAACGGCGTTTGCAGAACCGGCATTTTCATGTGATAACGCCGCCGGAATCGCTGTATATGCCGCACAAAGGAAAGAACAGTTATGTCGATCTTAACAGTCAGTCAATTGAACCGCTATGTTGCATCCATTCTGCATGAGGATGCGCATTTGCGAACCATATTGCTGCGCGGAGAAATCGCAAATTTCACGCGCAATTTTCGCTCAGGTCATTGCTATTTCAGTCTTCGTGACGAAGAAGCATCTGTCAGGGCAGTCATGTTCCGGTTCAATGCAGACCGGCTGAAATTTCAACCGGAAAACGGTATGCATGTCATTGTACAGGGCACTGTCAATCTTTATGAGAAAGACGGTGCCTATCAGGTCAATTTGACGGATATGCAGCCGGATGGAATCGGGGCACAGGCATTGGCATTGCAGCAGCGCCGTGAAAAGCTGGCAAAACTGGGCTATTTTTCACCTGAACGGAAACGACCGCTGCCGATGCTGCCGAAAAAAATCGGTATTGTCACATCCCGCAGCGGCGCAGCATTGCAGGATATGCTGCAAATTCTCACCCGCCGGTATCCGATCGGCAATGTTTGTATTTATCCGGCAATGGTGCAGGGAGATACTGCACCGGCATCTATTGCAAATGCGCTGGCACAAGCCGGTGCGGATGGCTGTGATGTCATATTGATGGGACGCGGCGGCGGCTCGAATGAAGATCTGTCTGCATTTCAATCGGAAGAAGTTGCGCACGCAGTTTTTGCATCGCCGGTACCGGTCGTCAGTGCAGTCGGACACGAGACTGACCATTGCATCGCAGATGAAGTGGCAGACCTGCGTGCCCCGACACCCTCAGCAGCCGCAGAACTTGCCGTTCCGAGCCGTGAAGCGCTGATGCAAACGATCGTTTCTCTTGAAGAAGGAATGCAGCATGTTCTGCAAACAATGCTCGCACAGAAAGAACAACAGCTTTCTGATCTGATGCATCGCTTTCAATCGGCATCGCCCGTACACAGTGTGCAGCTCCATGCGGAACAGCTTGCTGCTGTGCGGCAGGCAATGCAGCATGCAATGGAGAACGTGATACAGAATAAAACACAGGACTGGCTGCTTCTGCTGAATAAAATGGAAGCATGCAGTCCGGTTGCTATACTCCGGCGCGGATATGCGCTGGTTTATCACGGCGAATCACTTGTCCGGAAGACGAGTGATGTTCAGATCGGTGAATCTATTTCGATTCGGCTTTCAGAAGGAAGCCTGACCGCCGCCGTAACAGAAATCCGAAAGGAAGATTCGAAAGATGAAGTTTGAAGACGGTTTGAAACAACTGTCCGAGATCACTGCGAAACTGGAAGCAGGCGGACTTTCATTGGAAGAAGCAGTCAAACTTTACGGTGAAGGCACAAAACTCGCCGCCGCCTGCAAAAAAGAACTCGATCAGGCAGCACTGACCGTTTCTGAATTCTCGCAAAATCACGCCGGCAATACGGCTGAATAATCAGTAAACAGCAGATTTTCTGCTGTACGGAGAACAAAATGAACAGAGAACGTCAACAGATTTTACGCCGCCCTTCGATTCTGCGCAATTTGCAGCTTCCGGAAGATCTGAGTGGATTGACGCTGCAGCAATGCAATGTTTTATGCGAAGAGCTTCGGCAGATTCTGATAGATTCCGTGCGGAAAACCGGCGGTCATCTCGCGTCCAATCTCGGTGTCGTTGAACTGACACTTGCATTGCACCGGAATTTTCATTCGCCGCAGGATCGGATTGTCTGGGATGTCGGACATCAGGCATATGTACACAAGATTCTGACAGGCAGAGGCGACAGGCTTTCTGTACTGCGAAAAAGCGGCGGTTTATCCGGTTTCCCGAAGCCTTCCGAATCGCCGCATGATACCTTTATCACCGGTCACAGCAGTACTTCGATCTCTGCTGCATTCGGTATGGCAGAGGCAATGCGGCTTTCCGGCGATACAGAGCATTATGCAGTCGCAGTGGTCGGAGACGGCGCAATGACCGGCGGTATGACATATGAAGGATTGAATAACGCCGGAAAAACAAAATCCAATCTGATTGTGATTCTGAATGACAATAATCAAGCGATCTCCAAGAATGTCGGAGCGATCGCAAAATACCTTACGAAAATCCGCAGCAGCACCAATTATGTCCGTACAAAGTGGAAGGTGGAAAGCGTGATCGAACGCACGCCGCACATCGGAAATAAACTGGTGACTGCGCTGAAAAATACAAAAGATACCCTTCGCAACAATATTGTTCAGACAACGATCTTTGACAATCTTGGTTTTGTCTATCTTGGCCCGGTCGATGGGCACGACATCGAAGAACTGGACGAGGTTCTGACAGTCGCAAAAAGCTATCGCAGACCTGTTTTGGTGCATGTACGAACCACGAAAGGCAAAGGCTATGCACCGGCAGAAGCCAATCCCGGCGAATACCACGGAGTACCGCCGCAGAAACCGGAGCATACCGGAATCGACCGCATTGATCTGGATTCCAATGATCCGGAGCTTTCGATTGATGAATGCTTTTCCACTGTTTTCGGACAGGAACTCTCGGCGCTGGCAAAACAGGATCCGAAGATCTGTGCTGTAACGGCTGCCATGAAGTACGGTACCGGACTACAGTTTTTCTATGCAGCACATCCGGAACGGTTTTATGATGTCGGCATCGCAGAACAGCATGCCGTGACATTCTGTGCAGCGCTTGCTTCGATGGGAAAGCTGCCTGTTTTTGCAGTATATTCGACGTTTTTACAACGGGCATATGACCAGATCCTGCATGATGTTGCAATCGCGGGTTATCATGTTGTATTCGGTGTAGACAGAGCCGGCATTGTCGGAGAAGACGGTGAAACGCATCAGGGCATGTTCGATGTCCCGATGCTGACATCCATTCCCGGCTGCAAGATCTATTCTCCTGCAAGTTATGATGAGCTGAAACTTTGCCTGAAAAAAGCACTTTATGAAGAACAGGGGCCGGTTGCAGTCCGCTATCCGCGCGGTAAGGAATCGGAGCAGTTTCCTTTCCGACCCGTCACAGATTATGTGCATCTCGAAGGCGAAGATCTGTTGTTTATCACATATGGCAGGATCTCTGTCAATGTGCAGCATGCAGCAGATTCTCTGCGGAAAGACGGGATAAACAGCGGTATTCTGAAGCTCACATCCATTTTCCCGATCCCGGAAGATGCGATCCGGATCGCATCGGAATATCAGAAGATTTGTTTTGTAGAAGAAGGCAGCAGAGCCGGCGGACTCGGTGAGAAATTTGCACTGAAACTGATGGAAAACAACTGGCACGGCACTTACCGATGTCTTGCGGCAGATCATTTTATTCCGCAGGGAAATGTACAGCAATGTCTGGAGCATGCAGGTCTTTCCGAGCAGCATATTCTGGATTGCGCAAAGGCGATGGCAACGGAGATGAATCATGGCAATGAGACTTGATACTGCATTGACGGAACGCGGACTGTGTACATCCAGAAACCGTGCACAGACCTCTATTGCAGAGGGGCATGTTACCGTAAACGGCATTGTCTGTCTGAAAGCATCACGACAGGTATCCGATACCGATGAAATACAGTTGACAGCATCTTTGCCTTATGTCGGGCGCGGCGGATTCAAGATCGCATATGCGCTTTCGGAATTCAAAATCTCGTTAAAAGGGCTTCATTGTCTGGATATCGGCGCATCAACAGGCGGTTTTACGGATTGTATGCTGCAAAACGGTGCGGCATCTGTGCTTGCGGTCGATGTCGGACATGACCAGATCGTGCAAACTCTGCGCGATGATCCGCGTGTGACTGTCATGGAAGGAACGGATATACGGTCGCTTTCACCGGAAACAAACGGTTTGCCCGCAGATTTTGCGGCATGTGATGTATCATTTATATCGCTGACACAGATCATCCCGTATCTTTCCCCGCTGCTGAAACCGCATGCGCATGCAGTATTATTGGTGAAACCGCAGTTCGAAGCCGGAAAACAGGCACTGAATAAACACGGTATCGTGAAAGACGAGAAAACCCGTCAGCAGGTTTTGAGACAAATCATAGACTTTTCAGCATCATCCGGTTTTGTTCCGCTTGGAAACTGCGAATCCCCGATCAAAGGGGGAAGCGGAAACACGGAATATTTACTTTATCTTGAAAAGGGATTGTCATGAATTTTGTAATTGATCCGAATGTTTCAAAGGAAGCTGCATGTAAAACGGCACTGGAAACCGTCCGGATTCTGCATGAAAAGCACGCATCTGTGTATATGGCAGAATCGGTCAGATCCTGTTTTCCGGAATCTGCACACATTCATTTTCTGCCGGAAGAACGACTGCTGGAATCTGCCGATTTTGTCATAGCGATCGGCGGTGACGGAACCATTTTGCGATGTGCCGGATGGATTCTGGAAGATGCTGCAAAACGCGGTATCAAACCGGTAAAGCTCGTTGGTGTCAACACCGGAACACTTGGATTTCTGGCAGCATTTGAAGCAACTGAACTATATATGCTTGACCGTCTGATTGACGGCAATTATGCGATCAGCGGACGCATGCTTCTGCAAGCAAAGATCACAGGCGGAACGCAGGACGGTCAGGTGTTTCATGCGCTGAATGATATTTATGCATCCAGACTGAACGGCAGGATCTGTGATTTTGCCGTGTCGGTTGACGGCAGACAGATCGGTGTTTACCGGGCAGACGGCATTGTGTTTTCCACGCCGACCGGATCAAGTGCCTATGCACTTTCCGCAGGGGGACCTGTCATGGAACCGGGCTTGCTGCTGATCGAGATGAATCTGATTTGTCCGCATTCATTGTTTGCACGGCCGATGCTGTTTGCGCCGCAGCGGGAGATCCGCGTCACATATTTCGGTGTCGGTGACGGGGGACTGAATGTCCATGCAGACGGCACACATGCTGCTGTGCTGCACAATCTCCAATCATTTACCGTAACAAAATCGCCGCGCGTCATGCCGTTTGTTGACTGCAAAGGACATACATTCTATGACGCGCTGAACGGAAAACTCATGGAACCGCTGAAGGAATTTCCCGGAAGGGTTCCTTTCGGCTCTGATTGATCGGGTCAGAGCCGGGAATAATTGACCAAACAGGAAAAAACGAATATTCAAGAGACAGAAAAGGAGTATCAAAAATGCCAAATGCACGGCATGAAATGATTTTGAAATTGATTCAGGATCACGAAATCGGAACACAGGAACATTTACGGGAATTGCTTGAGCAAAATGGATTTCAGGTCACACAAGCGACCATTTCGCGTGACATCCGGCAGCTCAAGCTGCGTAAAAGACGCGCTGCAAGCGGACAATGCTGTTATATGACAGCGCCAACGCCGCCCATCGCACCCAGCAATCTT
>DMBA01000047.1:0-1417 GCA_003446315.1 Ruminococcus sp.
AATTAACGGAGAATCTTAAGTTGTTAGCATTGCTCCCCGCTTATAACATATTATTGTTGGAATTGCAATGGGAGAGGAGAAAAAGCCATGCAGGATTATTCGTTTTTTGTCTTTATTCAGCGGCATCCGTTACGGGAACGGCAATTGCATCGGTGAGATCCGGCGCAGCGGGAGCCGCATCAGCGGGTGCAGTCTGTTCCGGCAGAACGGGTTCCGGGTCGGTGCTTTCCGTCTGTACAGCGCATGTCGTGACGGCATCAGCATAGCCGTCTGCGAGCGCTTCGATCTGATAATCGCCGTCAGCGGCATCGAAGGCGAAATTGCCGTTCGCATCGGTTGTTGTTGTGAGCAGCAGCGCATCATCCTGATAGACCTGGATGACGGCATCGGAAAGGGGCTGCAAATCGGCATCACAGAGCTGACCGGTCACGGCATTTGCAGCAGAAACAGCGGTCAGACGCGGCGCAGTACGGAGCAGCAGCCGCATGTTCTCGATCTCTCTGATCTTTGCATTCACGCATCTGGCATATGCCTTTGCGCCTTCCTCATTCGGATGGACGGAATAAGCGCTTGCGATGCCGTTTTGTTCGAGATCCTGATCCTGCTTGGTCAGAATGATTTTATTGATCCATGCGTTATCGGAATAAGCCTGATGACCGCCGTCCTTATCGAATTCCGCTTCCACGTCCACAAAATGGATCTGCAAGCCTTCTGCCTTGCACTCATTGACGAGTTCAACGAGGCGGTTATTGAATTTGGTGACATTCTGGTTGACGATGGTTGCTTCTTTCTCGCTGATGAGCACGCCTTTGCCTTCTTTATCGAGCAGTTTCGGATAGCCTGCAACGATGATATTCGCCTGCGCACCTGCTGCGGACTGGATATCTTTATAGACGCGCTTGATATTTGCGCGGGTTGTATCGAATTCTTCCCAGATGCTGTCGATTTCCTTTTCGAGTTTGAGTTTGCCGCTGCCGAAGTGCAGATAGGTACTGCCGGTAGCGCATGTGGTGATGATATCGGCAAACCGGACATCATTTCCGCCGATGGTCAAAGTCACATAATCGACATCATCACTGACCTTATTAAAAATGTCGATCTGTTTCGGAAGCTGATATGTTGTTTTGAGTGTCTTGAACAGGGAAAGCCGTTTATAGGTTTTCTTTTCCTGGGTGTCTCTGTCGATGTGGTTGGTTTTTGCGCCGGAAGCGGCACCGAAATACCATTTGCAGTTTTGGGAGTTGGTTTCCTTGACGTTATAGTTTTTCATTGTGCCGCTGATGCCTGCGACTTCCAGCAGACCCGGCCAGCTTTTGGTAGAACGATGCGCGAGCCAGTCCTCATCATAGACGCGCTGTTCCCATGCTTTTTCCTGTCCGTAGAAAGCGGGGATGCCCTCGCCTGACGAATAGGAATC
>DMBA01000047.1:1547-2687 GCA_003446315.1 Ruminococcus sp.
CCGAAGGCAGCGACTGCGAGCAAAGCGGCGGTGCATTTTTTCAGGATGCTTGTTTTCATAGACCGATTACCTCCTCAAATGTGAATTCATTCAGCTTTTGGCTTGTTATTTGATCCACGACCTTTAACAGGACCGCAGAATCTTTCGGAATTGTGGTGTAGAATTGATTGCCCATTTCGGTATAGCTTGTCAGTGTTTCGGTTTCGGAGATCAGTATTTGTGCATCGAGATCGGATTGCAGATTATAGGAAGCGGGGTTAGCGGCGATCATTTTCCCGACGACAAAAACCGTCCAAACCGCGCCGTCGCCGGAGATGAAATAGGTTTGATACATGGGATGTTTGGCATCGGAATCGGGGGAAGCCTCTGTTTCGTCGGTATAGGAGCCGTCCATATTATAGTCATAGGTCACGGGATAATCCGTGAATCCTCTTTCGGCAAGAAACCGGATGATTTCCTTCTCAGAGAAAACATCTTCGGTTTTCGAAACATCTTCCACAGCGACGATTTTTTCGGAGTTATCTTCATAATATTCCGCAACCGCGATCTGCATATCCTCAGATTCGATGGAATAAGCCGCTTCCGCAGTCACAGTATAGGTCTGTCCGTCCGCGAGGAATGTTTCGCTTGTGCGCAGGGTCTTGATTTCGGATGCAGCAGCGTTCAGACCACGGACAGGCGCAAGTGCAGATGCAGATGCGGCGCAGAGGAGCAAAACGAGGTGTTTGCCTTTTCGCTTCCGGATGAGAACGAACACCGCGCCGAAAGCGCCGGCAGCGCAGAGCAGGACTGCGAAGAGATGCAGGAGCCGGATCGGCTGCAATTGGCTTTGCTGTGCCTGTACGGTTTCCGGCTGGGTTTGTGCAGCAGATGCAGTCTGCGGCTGTTCTGTTTTTGCAGACGCAGTAGAATGCCAGATTTCCTGTTTGGCAGCCGGAACGGTTTCGGTTTGTGATGCAGAGGTTTCCGCCGGAGCCGTCTGTGTCTGATCGGGTATCAGAACGAGTTCAGCGGAGACAGCGCTGCCGGATTGGATATAAGTGGCACGCAGCACATCGCTGCTGCCGTCCGCCAACCGGTAGTGTTCCGGAATCGTACTTTTCACAGAGATATCGGTGAGATCACAGCCGCTGTTATTTT
>DMBA01000123.1 GCA_003446315.1 Ruminococcus sp.
TTCACCGGCTACGGCAGCAGCGTCACAACCTCGCTGATGTCCTCGCCGGAGTTTACGACGAACGGTATGCTGCCGAAGTGCTGGCGCCGCGTGGACGGCAGGATTCTGCTTTACAAGGGCGGCACATCGGGCGCGTCTAACAGCGGCAATGAGCCGTATTCGGAGTTCTATGCGGCGCAGATCG
This sequence comes from Ruminococcus sp., assembly GCA_003446315.1. GTDB lineage: Bacteria > Bacillota > Clostridia > Oscillospirales > Ruminococcaceae > Firm-04. The sequence continues at coordinate 185 of DMBA01000123.1, forward strand.
CACAGACGCTCGGTATCCGTGCCATTCCATATGGTCTGTCTAACTGGAAGGGCGAGCTCTGCTCCACCTGCGAGCTGTTCACGAGCAAGGAATATGCGTTCCTGCCGGTCGGTCGGCTCGTAACACGCGGCGGTATGGCTGCGGTGCGGGAATACTATCAGAAGCTCGGCGCGGAGTATGTGGATGCGCTGAATGATATGCTGGTGCTGGATGCGGTCATCTGCAACACAGACCGGCATTACGGAAACTTCGGCCTGCTGATCGACAACCATACGAATCAGATTACAGCACCGGCGCCGCTGTTCGACCACGGCAATTCTCTTTTCAATTTTGCAGTCGGCGGCGATTTGCAGGATGCGGACAGTCTGGCTGCCTATGCGGATTCGCTTGTGCCTGCTGTTTATGATGACTTCATCGGTACGGCAAAAGCAGTGATGACCAAGCGCCACAGGGATGCACTGCGGAAATTGCTGAACTTCCGCTTCAAGCGGCATCCGCGATACAATCTGCCGGATGAGCGAATGATGCTTATTGAAAAAGAAGTGCAGCGCCGGGCAAGGCTGCTGCTCGATGAATAAAAGAAGAATGCCGTCTGCTTTTCTATGAGCAGGCGGCTTTTTTATATTTGAAATTTACGAATTATATAGAAATATGGTGTAGATGGTTGAAATTATATCAATTTTGTGGTACAATAGGATAAACTGGCTTAGAGCGCATGACTGGTCATGCTGAAATATGCTCAACGGTTCAGATTGAAAACGAGGTGGTTCTGTTATGATTGATCGGGCGAAGCTGAATGATGTACTGCGCTGCTATAAGCGCGATTTTGTTTCATTCATGTGGAATGGGAAAGAGTACACTTGGTGGAAAAATGAGCAATACAAATGGAAAGCAGTAAAACACTTTCAGGAACATTGGGATGTGAATGCAGAAAACTTTGCAGAGATGCTAAAAGCTGCTTTGAGTAAAACATCCAATTTGCTTGTGTCTGTCAATAATTTTCCAAGAGGTATGATTGAAGGATTTGCGAAGTCTTCACCGGAAGAAGTACGCTCCATGTTCATTGATTTGTATGACGAGGGAAAGGATGTTTATGAGCGTATCAATGCGTTCAAACAGCAGTCAGCTGTTATGCTCAAAAAATACGGCGGAGACGCAAAACAGCATTACCAATATGAAAATGCGATTTGCACTTATCTCTGGCTTCGATATCCTGACAAATACTACATTTACAGATACAGCATTCTGCAAAAGGTTTCTGAGATCCTTGCGTCAGATTATCATTTTAAGCAGGGCGCCTATGCTGACAACATCCGCAATTTCCTGCGAATGTATGATGAAATCAGTGCTGCCTTGAAAGAAGATACCGAACTCGTTGATTTGTTCAAAGCAAATCTGACAGATTCCTGCTATCCTGATCCGGAACTGAAAACGCTGACCGTTGATTTTTGTTTTTATATTGCGAATTTTTATGAGGAGAGAAGTGAACCGCCTGTTGAAAATGAATGGTTCCCAGATCCGTCGTTTTATACACCCAATATTTCTTTAGAACAATGGAATGCGCTTTTGTGCGATCCGGCTGTATTTGATGAAAACAGTCTGAAAGTGATCAAAGCATTCTATGAGGTCGGCGGAGCGGCAACTTGTTCCGAACTTGCTGAGAAATATGGAAATAATCCTATGCATTATAGTGGGATAGTTTCTAAATTAGCAAACAGAGTTCAGAAAGCGACAAATTGTCCTATGATTCCGGAAGAACTAAGCGAGAATGCGAAATGGTGGACGATTTTGTTTTTAGGCAAGCGCGCCGAAAAGGAACGGCAGGGCGTATATATATGGCGGTTAAGAGATGAACTGAAAACTGCGATAAAAGAATCGCTCTATAACTCAGAACCAGCTTATTCTGTATATACGAAAGACAACTTCCTCTCCGAAGTCTACATGACCGAAGAACGCTACAATGCCCTGACCGGCGTACTGCAAAACAAGCTGAACATTATCCTGCAAGGCGCGCCGGGTGTCGGCAAGACCTTTGCTGCCAGACGGCTTGCGTGGTCGATGATGGGCGAAAAGGATGACAGCCGCATCGAATTCGTCCAGTTCCATCAGAACTATTCCTATGAGGATTTCATGATGGGCTATAAGCCGTCCGGCGAGGGCTTTGAACTGAAACAGGGCATTTTCTACCGCTTCTGCCAGAAGGCTGCAACTCAGCCGGACAAGCCGTTTTTCTTCATCATTGACGAGATCAACCGCGGCAATATGAGCAAGATTTTCGGCGAGCTTCTGATGCTGATTGAAAAGGATTACCGCGGCAAGAAGATCACGCTTGCGTATAACGGATTGCCGTTTTCCGTGCCGGAGAATCTGTATATCATCGGCATGATGAACACCGCCGACCGCAGCCTTGCCATGATCGACTACGCACTCCGCCGCCGGTTCAGTTTCTTTGAAATGGAGCCGGGCTTTGATTCACAGGGCTTCATTGCATATCAGAACAGCCTGAACAATGATACGCTCAACGAGCTGATTTCCAAAGTCAGAGATCTGAACAACGAGATCGCGCTGGACAAGTCACTCGGCAAAGGCTTCTGTATTGGGCACAGCTATTTCTGCGGCAGAAAAGACTGCACGGAAGAATGGCTGCACGCCGTTGTAGATTACGATATTCTGCCGATGCTCCGCGAATACTGGTTTGATGAGCCGAACAAATTGCAGCGCTGGGAGAACATTTTGCAGGGTGTATTTCAGTCATGAAGGATAAGAGCATCTTTATCAAAAACATCTACTATATGCTCTCATATGCCTTTACGACGCTCGATCAGGGCGGCTATGAGGACATTGCAAAGGAATCCTTCGACCATATCCACAATCTGTTTGCTGCGATCCTTGCAAAAGGCATCGGCAGGCAACTGAAACAAGGGCTTTACCGGGAGTATGTCAGTCATCTTGAAGATATACCGCTTGTACGCGGCAAAATCAATATGCCCGGTACGATTCAAAATCGCCTTGCAAGAAAGCGCGTATTGACCTGCGAATATGACGAATTGTCTGAGAATAATTTGCTGAATCAGGTTCTGAAAACTACGGTCATGCTGCTGCTTCATCATGCAGATGTGGAGCAGAAATACAAGGACGACCTGAAAAAGGAGATGCTGTTTTTCTCGAATGTGGATACGGTTGACCCGTCACTGGTGCGCTGGTCTGCGATCCGGTTTCAGCGGAATAACAATACCTACCGGATGCTCATCAGCCTGTGCCAGCTGATTCTGGAAGGTATGCTCCTGACCGAGGAAACAGGGGAGTACAGGCTTGCGTCCTTCATTGATCAGCAGCGCATGAACCGGCTGTATGAGAAGTTTATTTTGGAATACTACGTGAAAGAGTGTCCGCAGGTCAAGGCGACCGCTTCGCAGATTACATGGGCAGTGGATGACGGCATCCGGACGATGCTGCCGGTGATGCAGAGCGATATTATGCTGACACGCGGCAATGACGTTCTGATCATTGATGCGAAATACTATTCGCGCACCACGCAGTCGGTATTTGATGCTCACACGCTGCATTCCGGCAATCTCTATCAGATCTTCACCTATGTCAAGAATAAGGATACGGAGTTTGGCGACAAACCGCATAAGGTATCGGGAATGCTGCTCTATGCCGCGACAGATGAGGCAATCCAGCCGGATAACAGCTATCAGATGAGCGGCAATCAGATCAGCGTGAAAACACTTGACCTGAACCGGGAGTTTCCGGAGATTACGGCGCAGCTGAATACGATTGTGACAGAGCATTTTTCATGAGCCGGATGAAAGTATATAAACAGAAACCAGTGCCTCGATATGAAATGCTCCCCTTTTGTTAGA
>DMBA01000136.1 GCA_003446315.1 Ruminococcus sp.
AAAATGGACAAAATAACCTGTTCACTTCTTTTTATAAACCATTCCTGCACGATTCCGACTCTTTTGTGAAAAATATGTGAAATCGAAATGAAAATTTCGTCATTACTCACAAGTGCAATTTTGGGCATATTATGGTATAATAATACTAGACTAAAGCGGTAAAATCCGCTGGAAAGAAAGGAAGTATTCAAATGGCAGACAAAAAAGGTTTTTTAGAAGAATTTAAGGAATTTGCGCTCAAAGGCAATGTCATGGATATGGCAGTCGGTGTTATCATCGGTGCTGCATTCGGTAACATTGTCACCTCTTTGACCGACAACTTCATCAATCCGCTGATCGCAGTCATCACCGGCGGCAATGGCGAAGACGGCGTTCAGATCGGTGGCAAGTTCGTTGTCCGGGGTGTTGAATTCGGCTACGGTGCATTTATTTCCGCAGTTGTCAATTTCCTCATCATCGCACTCATCCTTTTCTGCCTTGTCAAAGCCGTCAATAAGGCAATGGAGATCGGCAAGAAGAAGGAAGAAGAGAAGCCGGCAGCACCGCCGAAGGAAGAAGTTCTTCTGACCGAAATCCGCGATCTTCTGAAAGAAAAGAAGTAATTCCGGGCTTTTTTCAGCAAAAGATCCCCTTTCTGCAAAGAACACGCAGAAAGGGGATTTTTATTGTCAAAAAGTTGATTTATGATGCAGAATGCGGTAAAATCTCAGAAATTACGGCATTTTGTTCGCCTTGCTCCGTCTGCTTTCCGGGCTGTTCGGGTCTTGGTTTCCCGATGGGTTTTGTCAAAACGGCATGCACCCGTTTGCAGGCTGTCTGAATGGCTTCGGTCTTTTTCGGCGGAGGATTTTCCAGAAAATCCTTCAAATCCGTATGGCAAATCACGCAAAATGTATGTCTTGTTGTGATCGGCTCACCGCAATTCGGACATTTCATGTCACTCACTTCCTTGTTTAATATGTTAATGCTATTGTAGCACAGCAGAATCTGTTTGTCAATGCTTCGTGCAATATTTGGCATAATGCGAAATAGTGATAGATAAAATTTGTATATTTTCAACAAACATCTGCAAACAACGTTTCAATTACCGTCTTCCTATGGTATAATAAAGATGTGCAAAAAGAAAGATAAACCTGCATTTTTCAACAGAAAGGAGCAATTATCATGGCAGAATACCGTTCAACCGGCAGAGAACTGCGAAAATCGCCGAAAGGTGTCATCGCAGCGATCTTCGCAATTTTGCTGACTGCCGGTGCTGCATACGGTGCCAGCAGAGTGCTGAAAGGCATGGAATCGCTGGAAACAGCCTTCGATTCGACCGATACAGAGCTGAGTGTTCCGGAGCTGGATGAAGAATCTGAGGAAGAATCCCCCGATGGTATTCAGTACGGCAATGCGGAGCTTTATGTTTCCCGGATCCATCACGGCCCGCTGACACTTGTGAATCAGGATTACCCCACAGAGGATTCCGATGAAGGACTGATCTCTGTTTTTGAGAAAAAAGCCGATATCGTGGCTGTGCGGGATATGGAAGTGATCTTGCAGGAAGAAGCCGTGGAAGCGATCAATCAGCTTGCGGTTGCTTTCCAGAATGCGACCGGTCACACAGACTTGCTGATTATGAACGGCTACATCACAAAAGATGCGCAGAAACGTCTTTATGAAGCGGATTTGCAGCGTACCGGCGGCAATTCTTCCGATCTTTATGCGATCCCCGGATGCAGCGAATATGAAACCGGCTATTCCTTTGAGCTTGCGATCTATAACGGCGGCTTCCACGATTTTTCACCGGAAGGCGATTATGCATGGATCCTGGAGCATTGCGCTGAATATGGCTTTATTCAGCGGTATCCGGCGAACAAAGCCGATCTGACCGGTGTCAGCGATCAACCCAATGTGTTCCGGTATGTCGGCATTCCGCATGCATGGTTCATGGCGAAAAACAATCTTTGTCTGGAAGAATATCTGGAAGTGCTGGAAGGTTATCCCTATGACGGCGGGCATCTCCGCCTGAATGACCCCATCGGGCGCAGCTATGAAGCCTATTATGTTTCCGTTGACCCGACAACCGTTGACCCGACTGTCATCATTCCTGTCCCGAAAGACAAGCCGTTCAATTTCTCCGGCAATAATAAACACGGCTTTTTCGTGACGGCGGAACTTGGCTGGCAGGATCAGGATACATGGGCTTCCGGAACGACCATCCCATCCACCTCGCTGCCGCCTGAAACCACCACCACAACAACTGTTTTGAATTAAGGTACCGCTGTGCGATGATTGTGATTCGGCTCCGCCCTGTTATCAATCCATCGGAAATACTACATTTCTATCAGCAAACCGGCGCATATGATTGCTCATATGCGCCGGTTCTGTTTGTCTATAAAGTCCTCATTCTAAATTAAAATAACACAAGAGAGGTAAAAGATTGATAATGGGGAAAGCAGCCCTACGGGGTACTTTCCCCACAATGCCAACAACTTAAGATTCTCCGTTAATTTGTGAATTGCTGCGCAATTCACTTAGGGGCACCCTCTATCGCAGGGTGCCCCTCTCCGGAAAACGATCCACTGGATCGTTTTCTCGGATTCACCCCTGCGGAGCTCCTTGCATGCGGGGTATTTCGCTCACTGCGGTGAGC
>DMBA01000014.1 GCA_003446315.1 Ruminococcus sp.
AATAAAGAATCGCTTTGCGATGCTATTTAGAATGGGGAAAGCAGCCCTACGGGGTACTTTCCCCAAGCCCCAATCTTCCCCTTTTTGAACGCTGGGGGATTTCGCGCTCTGCGGAGCGCGACCAGAGGGCTCTCCGCCCTCTGGACTCCTGACCAAAGGGACTCGTCCCTTTGGAATCCCGTCATTGATTTTAATTAGTGAAAAGATGCTATATAGATTTCATAACCACCTAAAAAGTTACATATCCAATTTTCTCAAAAAAATTTTTTGAAACGTGTGATATTTTGCCGCGCTCAATCGTTTACAATACAGAAGCGGATAAACAAACCGTTTCGGTGCAAGCCGGCTGTACCAAAACCGAAAAGAAGGAGGTGGCTTCGTGGAAACACAGGAAATGGAACGTATTTACGATAAATATCATGAATCTGTTTATCGACTTGCTTTTACATACTGCAAAAATCGTGCGGATGCGGAGGACCTCACCTCTGAGGTGTTTTTGAAGCGCTTTGCGTATAAAAAAGAATTCGAGAACGAGAAACATGAAACGGCGTGGATGATGCGCGTGACCGGAAATCTCGCAAAGGATCTGCTGAGATCCTTTCGATACCGATTCTCCGTACCGTTGGAAGAAGCGGAGTTGGTTTATCATTCACCGGAAGAATCGGAAGTTTTTCACGCGGTCATGGCATTGCCCGCAAAATACCGTTCTGTGATTCACTTGTATTATTACGAAGGCTATTCGGTTTCTGAAATCGCAGAGATAATCGGGAAGAGTGCAACTGCTGTTCAGACACAGCTTTATCGTGCACGCAATCTGCTGAAAAAAACACTGGGAGAGGAGTTCTATTATGAGAATGCAGGATTATCGCAATGTGGTCGATAGGATCCACCATGATCCCGATTGCAAACAGGAGGTTTTGGCTATGGCAAATCGAGCGAATATTGAGAAAAAACACGGATTTGGATTGCATGCTGGCGCTGTTGTCGCTGCTGCGCTGCTGCTGGTGAATGCAGGCGTTGCTTATAAGGTTTTTGCAGGAAATAAAAAACCGGAAACCAGTTCTGTTGCAACAGATGCGCTGTCCGTAAATGAAGCACCGCTTTATGTGCAGCGGCTGCAGGAGGTTTACGCATGGAGTGGTTATCCCTGCAATTTTGATTGCACCGGAATGGGCAGGGAGATGGAGATGACATGGGAATCGGATGAGTGGAAGGTCGATCTCAGAGCGATGGCCGGCTGCGACACGATGCTCTATTTCTTCTACGATGTTACACCGAAGCAGGGACAGACACCGGACGATCTCCGAAAGAGATGGCCGGCGGTGCATATCTCGCTTGACGAGAATACCGGAAGAGCACCAAGAGATCTGGCGCATTTTTCATTGATGGGGCCGGCGGACGAGGGCGCAGAGGTGTATCATGGCTACGGCTATTGCGTTCCTGCGGACGGCTTCGGTATGGCTGGTCAGAATGTCACGATCTCGTGTGTGAACGTGAACGTAGGCGAGGACGGGTTACTGAGCAGCACCAAAGAGGATATCATCGGAACAAAGGATGTCCCGTTCAAGCTCGATTTCATTCCGGAGCTGCCGGTTGAGAACCTGAAGGAAGCATTTGCGTATTCTGTCAATGAAGGAGAAACAGCACACGCGACCGGTGTAAAGGTATCGCCGTTCGGTCTGTATTTCAGCGACGCTTTCTTTGATGACATTGACAGAGCAAGTGTGGTCTATTCCGGCGGTCCGAATATCAGGAGCATCGCCGTCAAAGCGGTCATGAATGACGGAAAAGAATGTGACATTCCGCTTCAGAATAATACCGCCTGCAACGACTTCATGTATATAGATGAAAACGGCGAAGAACAGATGTTCAAAAATGCTCTTGTCGTATTTGGCACGCCGGTTGCGCTGGAGAATGTACAGTGCTTTGTGGTAAGCTGTGACGGTGTGGAAGGTACCTGCACGATTCCGGTCAATCCGGATGCGCAGACAACCGAAACGGATACGGAGCCGGAGAAGCAGACAGCAGAGGAACAGGCAGCAAATGATGAAAAATTGCTGTATCTGGATATGTCTGATGAAGCATATGCGGCACTGAGTGAAGCACAAAAGACCGTTTATGACGAAGTGCAGAACTATTGGACTGCGGATAATACCTTCGCACAGTTTTCCGGTATTGAAGATTACTGCCCGCAGTATCAAATCATCCTCGAAGACGGCGGTCGTTTCCGCTGCGGCGATTTCCTCGATGTGAATTATTGGGTGAATGTTGAGCAGTTCACAGAATTGCAGCATCCCTGCAATGCGCGGATCCGCATGATGTATGACGGGCAGGCGCTGCCGATCATGATTGCGGGCGGTGAGCAGGAATTGGAAGACGAAGGCTTGTTTGAATGCGGTGAGGGCTCAGGCTTCCCGTTGACGTTCAATCTGACGGATGTGCCGGACGGCGCAGCGGTTACACTGGAAGTCTACTATTCGCCGATGATCGAAATTGACGGCAATGCGAATAATATCACCGTTTTGAAAACCATTGACCTCACTTATGATAAGCTGAATGTGAAGGATATGGCTGCATTGGCTTTGCCGGATCTGTTCAAAGCGCTCAACTGCGTTCTGACCGATATGGAGTGCGAAAATCTGGATCTCACGCTGGCGGAAGGATACCATGAGCTGACTGCGGATGAGCGAATCAGCGCGGAAATGATCGAGCAGCCGCAGACGAAAGAAGAAATGGACACCTATATTGCAAATCGCCTGACAGATGTCTATTACTGGGATACGATGGGCGAATTTGATACCATCCGGTTCACCGTTTCGCCGGAACATCTTTGCGATAAGGTCACGATCCAGCTTGCTGACGGCACGGTGTTCAGCGCCGATGCCGAGCAGATCATGCAGGCGGTGCAGCAGAATCCGGATCCGCGTGAAATGAACTGATATACGGATATACAAAACCCTGTCCCCAAAAGGGCGATGCTGATATAGAAGTTTTAAGCCATAGTATTTCTGATATGCGGTCAGAAGTACTATGGCGTTTTTATTGACAGTGCAGATATGTTATGCTATAATTGTTACTAACATAAATCGGAATTTACCATATGATTTCGGCTTTATGATCTT
>DMBA01000367.1:0-2889 GCA_003446315.1 Ruminococcus sp.
CGGCTTCCGCGCCTTTATTTTGTTTATGTGCTGCACAAGGCGTTTCTCTTTCAATTGGTCAAACAAGGGCGTTTTGGCGTGATGCCGTTCAACCCGGCGCTGTTTGCCTGAGCATATAACCTCTCATTGGTTTTATGCATGACCACTTGACTGCGATTATATTTGCAATCCGGCGAACTTTAGATCATTTGCAGCGCGGCTTCCGCGCTAGATCAATGCCAGCGCGGGCTCCGCGCTCATTTGCAGCGCGGCTCCCGCGCTGACCATTTTCCGGAACGATAAAACGAAACAGAAAGCAGCATCGCCGTCGTCCAGCCGATCGGCCACGCCATCCAGATGCCGACCGACCCGAACGGTCTGGAAAGGATCATTGCCAGCACAACGCGCAGCAGCAGATCTGCAAATGTCGCTGCCATAAACTGATTCATCATGCCGGAGCCGCGCAGCACACCGTCTGCGATCAGCTTTGCAGCAGCAATCAGATAAAACGGGGATAAAATACGCAGGAAAATAATGCCGGTCTGCAATGCATCCGCTGTCGGCGCATCCAGAAAAACATAAACCAGATATTTTCCGGCTGCAAAGTATAGCACGATCAGCGGAATGCAGATCGTCCAGACAAGCCGCAAGCCGGCACGGAAGCCTTCCCTGACACGCTCCGGTTTGCATGCCCCCAGATTCTGCGATGTAAAATTGGAAACGCCGTTTGCAAGGGTCGTCAGGGACGTTATGACCAGATTATTGAGCTTGACCGCAGCAGCATAGCCAGCAATGACACCGGAACCGAAACTGTTGATCAGACTTTGAATGATAATATTGCCGACAGACACAAAACTCTGCTGCAAAATGCTCGGAACTGCAACAGCCGCGATCTTTCCAAGCAGTTTCCATGAGAACAGCTCCGGCTGATAATCGGTCTGCACTGTCCTGAGTCTGCGAAATACGAACCAGACAGCAAGCACACAGCTAATGCCCTGACAGATCAGCGTTGCCCATGCAACACCCGGCACACCCGCCTGCAAAGCCGTCACAAACAAGATATCTGCGCCGATATTGGCAACAGAGGAGCAGGCAAGAAACAAAAACGGTGTTTTCGAATCGCCCATTGCCGAAAAGACTCCGGTTGCAATATTGTAATAAAAAACAAAGGGCAGACTCCAGATATAAATATCCAGATATGCAGCAGAATCATTGAAAATATTATCCGGTGTCTGGATCATGCGGAGCAGACCGCCGCTGAAACAAAGTCCTGCCGTCATCAGACATGCGCAGAGAACTGCACCTGCAATGACCGTTGTATAAACAGCGGTTTTCATTTCCCGGAACCGCTTGGCACCGAATAACCGTGACACAATGACCGAACATCCGATATTGCAGCCAAATGCAAATGCAATAAAGATCAGCGTGATCTCATAGCTGTTGCCGACGGCTGCAAGCGCATCCTCGCCCAGAAATTTGCCCGCAACAAAGCTGTCTGCAATATTATAAAGCTGCTGAAACAAAATGCTGCCAAACAGCGGCAAACAGAATTTCCGCAGCACTTCCGCGGGTTTTCCAATGGTTAGATCCTGATTCATGCTCATGTTCCTTTCACTTGACTTTTTTCTGCTTATCTATTATAATAGAAAAACAGCAATATGTAAAATGTATATTTCATATATTGTAAATATCAAATTGATATGGAGAAAGAAATGAATATCAATTACGAATCCTATCGGATTTTTTACTATGTAGCCAAATATCGCAGCTTGACGCAGGCTGCAAATGCGCTGCTGATGAATCAGCCGAATCTGACCCGAACCATTCAGCATCTGGAAGCAGCACTTGGCTGTGTATTGTTTGTGCGCTCGAATAAGGGCATGCGGCTGACACCGGAAGGCGAATTGCTGTATCAGCATATCAGCACAGCCGTTTCACAGATCCAGGAAGGCGAAGAAGCCGTGCGGATGCGGAAAAGTCTGCAAAGCGGTTTGATCTCTGTCGGTGTGAGCGAAGTTGCACTGCATTGCTTTCTGCTCCCGATCTTACAGCGCTTTCATCAGGCACATCCGGGCGTGCGGCTGAAAATTGCAAATCACTCCACGCCGCAGTCGATCAATGCGGTGCGGCGCGGCATCACAGATCTGTCGATCGTGACAACACCAACCGGCGATCTGCATGGACTGCGTGCGGAAAATGTCGCAGAATTTCAGGAAACAGCGGTTTGCAGCGATGCATTCTCCGTGCTGACCAATCATCCGGTTACGCTGCATGAACTGGCTGCATATCCGATCGTATCGCTCGGCGCACAAACCATGACATATGAATTCTATCGGGATTGGTTCGGGCAGCACGGTCTGATGTTTCAGCCGGATATGGAAACTGCTACTGCCGATCAGATTCTTCCGCTGGTGCAGAATCATCTTGGCATCGGGTTTGTGCCGGAACAGTTTTTGAAGCAAATGCCGGAAGGCATCTATCGGATCACACTTGCCGAACCGATCCCGACACGCGCTGTCTGTTATCTGAAACGAACCGATGCACCGCTGAGCATCGCAGCAAAGGAACTGGAACGCATGATCCTGGAAAAATCCCGGCAGGCTCATACATAAAAAGCCGCTGTCCGGCATACAGTACAGCAAAGGGGGGTATCTGTATGCAAACACACGGCATCATCAAAAAATCGGTATTCTGGGTTCTGTTCTGTGAAGCAGTCGGCGGGCTGGCTTCCTTTCTGACCCGCAGCGGACTGCGCAATTTCGATGCGCTTCCAAAACCCGCACTGACACCGCCGCGCATCGTTTTCCCGATCGCATGGACGATTCTGCTGGCGCTCATGGGCATCGGATTCGCACTGATCCGGAACACATTCGCCGAACCGCAGGATCGGGATCGCGCTGTGCTGGCATT
>DMBA01000367.1:3086-3978 GCA_003446315.1 Ruminococcus sp.
GCATGGATGCAGGTTCCTTATCTGGTTTGGAGCTGCTTTGCACTGTATCTGAACATCGGTGTCTGGCTGCTGAACCGCTGAGCGTATCAACAAAATCGGCATACGGGTTCAAGACCGTATGCCGATTTTGCAGTATGGGAAACAGTTGTCAACAATTTTGAAACAGCAGATTTTTCTCTGCTTATTTAATTTCATCCGTCCGGTAAACAAACCGCACTTTGCCGTTCATTTGATCGGATTTGCCGGAGAACGAATTATAATGCTTGGATACATCCACCGTTGCACGCATTCTTGCTGCAATATTGCTGAGGTCGCCGTCCAGGAGCTTCGTGATTTTCTGGATTCCCTTTTCATCAAATTCCAGCAGACCGTCAGAGAGCTTCATTGCACCGTCACGCAGTTTGGTGACACCGGTTTTCAGCGCAGGTGCGCCGTTATCAAGCTGCAAAATACCGTCATAAAGCTGCGATGCGCCGTTTTGGAGCTGGGATGCACCGGACTGCAATGCACCGGCTCCGGATTGGATCTGTACAGCGCCGGACTGCAAATCCGCAGCACCCTGATCAAGCTGAGCAGCGCCGTCACAAAGCCGTGCCGTACCTGCGTTCAGCTCTGCGGCACCGCTTGCAGCCTGTGCAACGCCCGCAGTATACTGCTGCAAGCCGAGATAAAATGCGTTGTAACTGTCAAGCTGTGTTTTCAGTGCGATCAGCGACTGCGCACCGGCAGATGCCTGCTGCAATCTCTGCTGCACTTCATCGCCTGCCATATGCTCGGCGATTGCCTGCTGCACCTGTGCTTCGGTGTTCTGTGCGATCAATCCCTGCACCTGTGCGCTTTGCATCTGCTGTTCTGTATTCTGCTGCGTCAACGCATCCAATTGTGCCTTGAC
>DMBA01000367.1:4088-4891 GCA_003446315.1 Ruminococcus sp.
GCATCAATGGCTGCCTGCTGTGCAGCCGGAATCAAACCTGCCTCGACCGCTGCATCATACGCATCGGCATGCATACCGGCTGCCTGCTGAATGACCGCATCCCGAATGACATCTTTTTTTGCAAGAACCTGCTCCTGCACGGCTGCCCGCACCTGTTCCTGCACGGCGGCTGCAACCGTTGCCTGCACCTGTGTCCGCACCGCGTCGGTGACACGTTCTGTAATCAGCGGGCGATTGGCTTCCACTGCGGCAGTCACGGTATCCAGTGCCGTCTGATAAACCGCATCATCATCCAGTGCAGCAATCTGATTTGTCAGCACTTCCGCATAATTCTCGATGGTCAGCGCCGGGATCTGCAAGCCTGCTGCTGCGATCTGTGTGCCGGCAGTTTGCAGCAGCGTATCAAAGACCTGTTTTGCACCGCCGTTCAGCGTATCGTTATTTGCAGTCAGGGTCTGCAAGCCGTCCGAAAGCTGTGCAGCGCCGCTTTGCAGCTGCTGTGCTCCGTTGTTCAGGTTTTCTGTACCGCTTTTCAGTGAACCGGTTCCGGCAGAGAGTGCCGCCGTACCGTTTTGCAGTTCGGCAGCTCCGCTTGAAAGCGAATCCGTACCGTTTTTCAGCTCTTTCGCACCGTTTGCGAGCTTGTGGATGCCTTCTGTCAGTTCATCGGATTTGTCCAGCAGCGTATCCAGCCCGTCATAGAGCTGTGAGCTGCCGTCTATGAGCTGCTTCATCGCATCGGTCATTTCATTTGCAGCATCCGTCATGCTGTCCGCATCTTTGAATTTCTCCGTATCTACTTG
>DMBA01000225.1:0-6260 GCA_003446315.1 Ruminococcus sp.
CCGCAGCAAATCACAGATTGATGAAGGCGTGATAAGGCGCTGACCCATACCCGCCAAAGGGACAATCGGACGCTGGCTCTTTGAGATTCTGATGCTCGAAAAACAAGTAAATATGTGCTTTATAACAATTCAAATCTGCCGGAGATACCGGCTTTATCAGCGGCTCCGACGATATGAAATATGAAAAATGAAGAGAAGCAGCTATGCGATCACAGATCACGGAAAAGAAAGAAAATATGCAAAAAAAGCCGGAATCCCGGAGAGAACCGTAGAAAATGCCGAAAAATCCGGATTTGTGAAGATTTTGGCGCAAATGCTTGACTTTTTAGCCAAATCGTGGTAGAATGATTCTGAAACCATATAGAAAAAAGAAAGCGGTGAACAAATGATGGAACGGAAACCGTCTGCGGGGCGGTTTTTCCGCATGATGGGGATGCATTCAGCCGGCGTATTGGCTGCGGCTGCTTTGTGCATTGCTGCCTGTGCCTGTCTCGGCGGGTGCGGCAGAGATGATGCATTGCCCGGACCGGATATGGCTGATCTGGTGACGGAAGAATCCGGCACCACAACCGCAGCAACTACGACACTTCCGGAGACAACCACCACGACAACTTCTACGACGCAAACAACTACAACAACGACCACCACTACAACGACCGTTACTACAACGGCTGCTACGACCACCACAACGGAAATTACCCTTGGCGAGATCTCCTCTGTGACAACTGCCGCAGAGCGTCACTGGCAGGGCGTGGATGGCTTTTCGGATGCCTATAATGCATTTTTGCAGGATACAGTGTTCGTCGGGGACAGTATTTGCAGCGGTCTGCGGGTCTATCATATCCTGCCGGACGATAACTGCGTTGCAAAAGGCTGCGTCGGTGCGCGGAATATCTTTGACTATACTTTCCCTGTGCGCGGAAATGAATTCTATGTGCGCTATGCACTGACTGTCCTGAAACCAAAATATATTGTGTTTTCAATGGGCATGAATGATGTCAATATGACATCTCCTGATACATTTTGTGAAAACTATGAACTGCTTCTTGAGGCAGTCCATGAGCTGCTGCCGGATACGAAACTCTTTATCGCATCCGTCACGCCCGTGACCAATGAAACCGACTTCACGTCCAATGCCAAAATTGATGCCCTCAATGCAGCACTCCGGAATGCGGACTGGGGCGTGAACTGCAAATATGTCGATATCTCATCTATGCTGAAATCATGGAATACCGACGAACCTGCGCTGAATTCCGGCTATGACGGCGGCGACGGCATCCACCTTGCTCCCGAAGCCTATCGCGTCATTCTGCGTGCAGTCTGCGAACAGCTCGTCGATACCGGCTGTGTCGGCGGCATCAGCAGCGACGGCGTGGCTTACGGCTATGCCGCGGATTGAATGCACATGTTCCGTTAAATCATCACACAGGATGATTGCTGCGGCAGAATCATGAAAGAATGGGACACAGTATCGTGATAGGAAAGGTATCATTGTGTAATCTGCACATGGTTGTGCAGACGGGACTTCGAAATGTTTGTGCAATGTGAAAATCAATGTGAAAAATGATTGACAAATTCATGAAAAGGGTCTATAATAGGGTATGACTTCGAGACAAGCTGTCAAGAAGACTCTATGTAATCTTTACAATAAGGAAAATGGAGGCGGCTCAATGAAAAAGCAAACTATCCGCACAATTGCTGCTGTTTTTGCATGCGCAATTGTAAGCACCGGAATGGTAAGCACAGCTTTCGCTGAGGAACTTACCACCACCACAACAGTTGCAGGCACCACTACAACTCATAATCTTTTGACAACAACTACTGGTGAGACAACAACTACTGGTGATTCCACAACAACTACTTTCGATGGCACCACCACAACGGATGTTACCACCACAACGGTTTATACCGATGCTCCCCTGGAGCGTGTTACACCCGGTCAGGTTGCTGTTGATGAGGAAGCACATGCAATGTTCAACGAGTTCCTGAAGCTCGTTGCATTCAGCGACGGTAAGTTCACACTGGGTACCACAAACGGTGACCCGCTGACTGCTACCGATAACGATGCAAAGATGCTCTACGGTTTCCCGGACAGCACAACTTCCTACACCACCATCCGCGTGGACGGTCAGACCTATCGCTATCAGGCAGATGCTGAGAACCAGCCTGTTTTTGATGCCGAGAACAAGAAGGTAACTTCCGGTATGACCATCGGTAACCTCTTTGTTACCCAGACACTCTCTTTCGTCAACAACGTTTCTACCGGTGAGGAAAACGTCATCGAGATCCGTTATGATGTGAAGAACAATGACACTGTTGCACACAATGTCGGCGGCAGAATCATGCTCGACACCATGCTCGGCAGAAATGACCATGCTCCGTTCCGTGTCCCGGGCACCGGCGATGTGACCACTGAAAAAGAGTATGTCGGCGATGCAATTCCGGATTACTGGCAGGCTTTCGATAACCTCACCAATCCGTCTGTTATCGCACAGGGTTCCTTCAAGCGTGCTGACTTTAACCACCCGGATAGAGTTCAGTTCACCAACTGGGGCGGCGTAAGCTCTACTCCTTGGGGCTATCAGGTCACTGAAGGCAGTGCAAACGGCGACAGCGCTGTTTCTGCAATCTGGGACGAGAAGAATCTCGATTCCGGCGCAACTTTCGTTTACAGAACTTACTACGGTCTGAGCGAACTCACTCAGAATCTGCTCCCGCCGCTTGCACTCAGTGCTTATACTGATGCAACCGTCAACCTGAACACCACCGAGGATGCTGTTAAGAGAAGTGTTACCTCTTACATCCAGAACATCGGTGAAGGCGATGCTACCAATGCATACGTCAGAATTCAGCTTCCGGAAGGCTGGGAAATCGTTGATACCAGAACGGATGAGGAAAAGGCAGAAGATCCGGATCTCGATCTGAGCAGAGTTGAGCTCGGCACACTCGCTGCCGGCAGCCCTGTTGTTCAGAAGGACTGGACAATCTCCATTCCGGCTGACGCTGAACTGGGTACTTATCCGGTCGTTATCTACTGCGGCTGCGACGAGATCGAGGAGAAGTCCGTGACTCGTTACGTCACTCTGATTAACACCAACCGTGAGACTCCGCCTCCGGTCAACCCGGTTCCGAACCAGACCACCACGACTGCTCCGACTTCTAACACCACGGTTACCACCACGAAGGCTCCGACTTCTTCGAACACTACATCTACTGCTCCGAAGACCGGTGATGCAGGCGTGACCGGCGTTGCTGCTGCGCTCGCTACTTCTGCTGCTGTTGCATTCTTTGTAAAGCGCAAGAAGAACCACTGATCCCCTTTCATACTCACCAAAACAGTATGAAGTATACTCCTGATCCTGCTATGGGATCAGGAGTATTTTTTTGCGCGTTTACGTCAGTTTCCTTTTGTTACATATGAATATTTCGTGAAATTGCCGCTGAGGGTCTTTCTTTTTCAACGGTTTTATGGTATAATGATATTGTATTATGCCGTATTATACGGCAAAGGAGGTCATCGGTTTGAGCCAGGTTGTTTATTCCCTCGGCGTTGATGTCGGTTCGACTACGGTGAAGACTGTCGTCATAGACAGCCATAATCGGATTCTCGCAAAATGCTATCAGCGCCATATGTCCCGCGTGCGGGAAACTGTTACAGAACAAATCGAAAATCTGCGGAAACAGTTCCCGGATGCCTTGTTCCATATCTGCATTACCGGTTCTGCCGGTCTGGGACTCGCTCAGAGTGCCGGAATCTCGTTCGTGCAGGAAGTGCATGCCGCTTTCCTCGCCGTCAAAGAGGATTATCCAAATGCAGATGTTGTCATCGAACTGGGCGGCGAGGATGCGAAAATGATCTTCCTGACCGGCGGCGTTGAACAGCGTATGAACGGTTCCTGCGCAGGCGGTACCGGCGCTTTTATCGACCAGATGGCTACGCTCCTTGGCATCACTGCCGATGAACTCGACCGGATCTCGCTCCTCGCTGAGAAACGCTATCCCATTGCTTCCCGCTGCGGCGTTTTTGCAAAGTCCGATATCCAGCCGCTGCTCAATCAGGGCGCGCGGCGTGAGGATGTCGCGGCAAGTATCTTTCAGGCTGTGGTCGATCAGACTGTTTCCGGTCTGGCGCAGGGCAGAGCCATCGAAGGCACGGTGCTCTTCCTCGGCGGCCCGCTCTCTTTCCTCAAAGGTCTGCGGCAGGCTTTCGTCCGGACACTCAAACTCGATGACGAACATGCCATTTTCCCCGAAAATGCGCCCGTTTTCGTCGCGTATGGCTGTGCGATGTATGCCAGAGAGGCTACTGTGCCCGTTTCCCTCGAATCGGCGCAGAAGAAAATCGCTGCTGCCAAAACAGGCGGGAATACCGTCACCGGAAAGCCCCTCTTTGCATCCAGAAAAGAATATGAAGCGTTTATCAACCGGCATAAAGCACATGACCTGCCGTTTGCCGATCTGCATTCCTATTCCGGCGATGCCTACCTTGGCATTGATGCCGGCTCTACTACTACAAAACTTGTGCTGATTACCGAGAAGGGTGAGCTGCTCTATCAATACTATGCAGCGAACCGCGGTCAGCCGCTTGACCGGATCGTGCATCAACTGCAAAAGATCTATGCACAGAAGCATCCCGGTCTGCGGATCCGTGCTTCTGCTGTCACCGGCTACGGCGAGGACTTCATTCGCGCCGGTCTTGGCATTGATTTCGGTATCGTTGAAACCGTTGCGCACTTCAAAGCTGCGGCACATTTCTGTCCCGATGTCGATTTTATTATGGATATCGGCGGGCAGGATATCAAGTGCTTCAAAATCCGCAATCACAGCATTGACAGCATTATGCTCAATGAAGCATGTTCTTCCGGCTGCGGCTCCTTTATCCAGAGCTTTGCGCAGGCGCTTGGGTACGATATTGCGGAGTTTTCCCAGCTCGGTCTGTTCGCAAAACATCCGGTTGACCTCGGCTCACGTTGTACGGTCTTTATGAACAGCTCCGTCAAGCAGGCACAGAAGGACGGCGCTACCGTCGAGGATATCTCTGCCGGTTTGTCTTCTTCGATCATCAAGAATGCCGTCTATAAGGTCATTCGTGCGAAATCTGTCGAGGAACTCGGTAAAAATATCGTGGTGCAGGGCGGTACCTTCCTCAATGATGCCGTGCTGCGCTCCTTCGAAATGGAACTGGGCAGAAATGTCATCCGTCCGGCAGTGTCCGGTCTGATGGGCGCACTCGGTGCTGCCCTCTATGCGCAGGAACATGCCCCCGAACAGACTTCAACCATCTCCGAAGAACAGCTCCGGGATTTCAGCTATCAGACACGAAGCGCAAAATGCGGCGGATGTACTGCGCATTGTGCGCTCAATATCGTCATTTTTCCGGACGGCAGCCGCTATATCTCCGGCAATCGCTGCGAAAAAGGTGCCGGTAAAAAGAAAACCGAAGAAATCCCGTCCCTCTACGATTATAAATATAACCTCATCCTCGAACAGGCAAAACGCCCTGTATACGGAAAACCGTGCGCGACCGTCGGGCTGCCGCTTGCACTCTCTTATTATGAGCAGATGCCTTTCTGGGCGGAGCTGTTTACCAGACTCGGCTTTCAGATCCGGCTCTCCGGCGAAAGCAGCCGCGATGTCTATTATAAAGGACAGCATACCATCCCTTCCGATACCGTTTGCTATCCGGCGAAAATTGCACACGGACATATCGAGGATCTGCTTGAACAAAAGGTCGATTTTATCTTCTGGCCGTGCATGAGCTATAATTTTGACGAGGGCGATAACGATAATCACTATAATTGTCCCGTTGTTGCGTATTATCCGGAGCTGCTGCGTGCCAATAACAGCAGACTGACCGAACAGAATTTTATTACGCCCTATATGGATCTCAATCGGAAAAAAGGCGTGTATCTGGCACTCAAAAAAGCACTCGCACCGTATCACTATACCGGCGACCTCAAGATCGCTCTCCAGAATGCCTATACTGCACAGGCGCATTACCGCATGAATGTTGCAAAAGAAGGACAGCGTATCATTCGGGATGCAAGAGCCAACGGCAGGAAAATTATCGTGCTCGCCGGCAGACCTTACCATATCGACAAGGAGATCAATCACGGCATCCATAAGCTCATTACCAGTCTCGGTATGGCGGTCATCAGTGAAGATGCCGTTGCAGCACTCGCTTCTGCCGGAAAACTCGGCGTGCTCAATCAGTGGACCTATCACTCCCGCCTCTATCGTGCGGCACGGTATGTCGTCAC
>DMBA01000225.1:6372-9633 GCA_003446315.1 Ruminococcus sp.
GCTGTGACGACCGATGAAGTGCGCAGTATTCTGGAAACACACGGCAAACTCTATACACAGCTCAAAATTGATGAGATCACCAATCTCGGCGCGGCAAAGATCCGGCTGCGGAGTCTCGCTGCTGCGATGGATGAAGCGGAAGCACGAAAAAAACTGCGCGTGCCCGCGAAGGTTTGAACCATGAAACGGGGATGACTATGCGTACAGTGGAAAATCTTGCGGTGACCGCTGCTTCCTGCCTCGTTGGCTGGGCGGCGATCGAAAACAGTGCACTCCTTTGCGTCAGCCGCTATGAAGCAAATTTGCTCGATCTGCCCAGAATTGTGCAGATCTCCGATCTCCATAAACGGCAGTTCGGAAAAGATCAGAAACAGCTCATCCGAAAGGTCGCTGCACAAAAACCGGCATATATTGCGATTACCGGTGACCTCGTTTCCCGCGATATGATGCGGTTTGACGGCGTGGAACAGCTCCTGAAAGAACTCTGTCAGATCGCTCCCGTGCTCACGGTCGACGGCAACCATGAAGCCGATCTCCCTGCCGGTACCTATGCGCGTTATCGGGATGCACTCGAACGCAGCGGCGTGATCCGGATGGATAACCGCATCTGCAAATTCGGTAAAATCAGCTTTGCAGGTCTTAGTCTGCCGCAGGAATATTACCGCGGCGGCGGTGTGTTCGGGTTTACCGGCGAAAAACAATGCACGGTCGATATCATGCGGGAACGCCTCGGCGACTGCCCCCCGAATACCGTGCTGCTGGCGCATAATCCGCTGTGGTTCCCGGAATATGTGCAGTGGGGTGCGGCACTTACGCTCGCCGGCCATGTGCACGGCGGCGTTGTCAGATTGCCGAAAGTCGGCGGGCTGCTCTCGCCGGAACGGCAGTTTTGTCCGAAATTCGATAAGGGGCTCTATCGGCGCGGTCAGTCGGAAATGATCGTCAGCGCCGGACTCGGAAAACTGCGGCTGTTCAATCCGCCGGAAATCTGCGTGATCTCTGCGGTGAAACAGTGCTGATTTGCTCAAATTTTGCTCCGTGTGCCCCGATCTGCCGGCAAAACATGTATTTTACTTGACGAATGCGGCAAAACTTGCTATAATGACTGTAAACGACTGGGGGTGATGGTATTTCAGACCGCAGAAAATACAGACATCTGTTTTCAACCAGTTCCGGGCTGCTGCTGCTCGCCTCGCTGACGGCGTGGTTTGGCTGGATCTGGGATCGGTATTACGCGGATGCGATCATCGCTCCGTTTTTCCGGCGCGGCAACTGGGTGGTCGTTCTCATCTATACCGTGATGACGGCGCTCGTCTATAAAGCCTATCACTGTACGCGGTTCGGATATCTCAAACGCAGCGACTTGATCTATTACCAATTGATCGGCATCTGCTTCGTCAATTTTATCACTTATTTTCAGATCAGCGTCATCGGACGCGATTTTATGGCGGTCATGCCGATTTTGCTCCTCACTGCCCTCGATGTGCTGACCATCATCGGCTGGGCAATGATTATCAGCAAAATCTATTTCCGGCTCTATCCGCCCAGAAAACTAATCATTGTCTATGGATCTGCCAATGCCGCGGAGCTTGTCATGAAAATGAGCGCCCGCGTCGATAAGTATATGATCTGCGAGAGCGTGAGCTGCAGCGACGGGATGGAACGGATTACGGAACTCATCGGTGCTTTCGACGGCGTGATCCTCTGCGATGTCCCGCTGGATATGCGCGGCGCTCTCCTCGAATATTGCTGCGGACATCGGATCCGTACCTATACTGCACCGGAGATCTCCGATATCCTCATGCGCGGCGGCGATGAGATCAGACTCTTTGATACGCCGCTGATCCTTTGCAGAAATGAAGGGCTTTCGCCGGAACAGCGCTTCTGTAAACGGGCTTTCGATATCTTCGTTTCTGCCTTCTTCCTCTTGCTCTTTTCACCCGTGCTGCTCATCTGCGCTGTTGCTGTGCGCGCTGAGGACGGCGGGGAAATCTTCTATCGGCAGAAACGTCTTACCAGGGACGGCAGGGTGTTCGATGTGCTCAAGTTCCGCAGTATGATCCCCAATGCAGAAGCCGACGGAAAAGCCGTTCTCGCTGCCGAACATGATGCCAGAATTACCCGCGTGGGCGGTATCCTGCGCAGATTCCGGCTCGATGAACTGCCGCAGCTCTTTAATATCCTGCGCGGCGAAATGTCTTTGGTCGGGCCGCGGCCGGAACGTCCGGAGCTCGCTGCCGAATATGCAAAGGAATATCCCGAATTCAGCTATCGGTTACAGGTAAAAGCCGGATTGACCGGCTATGCGCAGGTCACCGGCTGCTACGATACGCAGCCGCTGGACAAGCTCAAAATGGATCTGATGTATATTGAAAATTATTCGTTTGTGCTGGATATCCAGATCCTGCTCATGACGGTGAAAATCGCACTGTTTCCGCCAAAACTAAACGCGGATGAGTTTCACCTGCATGCGGAGATGCATGACAGCAGCAAACAAAATCATCATAAGGAGTAAGAAACCATGCAGACTCAAAATCTCACTGCCGTTATCATGGCAGGCGGCAAAGGCGAACGCTTTTGGCCGAAAAGCAGAATCCGCTGTCCAAAGCAGTTTCTCTCGCTGACCGGCGACGGGGAAACAATGCTCCAGAAAACCGTCAATCGCATCAGCGGAATGGTGCCGCCGGAACGCATCTATATCGTCACAAACGGCGAGTATATGGAGCTTGTCCAGCAACAGCTCCCCAGTATCCCGCTGCAGAATCTGCTGCGGGAACCCGCTGCACGGAATACGGCTCCGTGTATCGCTCTGGCTGCTGCTGTCATTGCAAAACGCCACGGCGAGGACGCTGTGATGCTCGTGCTCCCCGCTGACCACCTCATCCGGCATGAAGCAATCTGCGCAGATGTCCTGATGCACGCCGCTGATGCCGCCAATGAGACAAATGCACTCATTACCATCGGCATTACCCCCGCTTACCCCGAAACAGGCTATGGCTATATCGCTTTTTCACGCTCCGAAGGCGCTCCTGCCGGCTTCTATCAGGTCGATTCCTTCCGCGAAAAGCCCGATCTCGAAACTGCAAGACATTATGTCGATTCCGGCTGCTATCTCTGGAACAGCGGTATGTTTGCATGGAAAGCCGGCGTTTATCTCGATGCCGTCAAACAGTATCTGCCGGATGTCGCTGCCATCGCACAGAAACTCTTTGATGCCTGCGATACACCCAGTTTCGAGACCGTTCTGAAAGAACAGTTCCC
>DMBA01000225.1:9776-11503 GCA_003446315.1 Ruminococcus sp.
GGCAGCTTCGGCTGGGATGATGTCGGAAGCTGGCCTTCCCTCAGACGTGTCGCAAAAACCGATACGAACGGCAATTACCGCGACGGCGATACCGTGACCATTGCGACCAAAAACTGCGTCTTCTCCGGCGGAAAGAAACTCATCGCCGCTGTCGGACTGGAAAACATCATTGTTGTTGACACCGATGATGCACTGCTTGTTTGTGATATGGATTCAGCACAAAACGTCAAAAAAATCACCGAGCTTCTGCGGGAACAGGGCAGAGGTGAACTGCTTTAATTCCGGTTCCGGAATGTAAAGGGGGTGCGGATATGGAAGATCTGACCAGCGATGTCATCCTTCATCAACTGCGGAAAGCGCCTGTCCGCGGCATGATCGCCGCAGGGATCTTTTTCCTGCTTGCGGCTGCCGGCGCGATCGTCAGCTTGTTCATGCGCGGATATCTCGATATTCTGACGCTGATCGCAGCCGGTGCTGCTGCGGTCGCTCTGATCTGTCTGCTCGTTGCAGCGTATAAATGGCTGTTTGTCCGGAGCTGTCCGGTTGTTCAGCGCTTCGGAGATGCGGTCTCGCTTGCCGGTTGTATCCGCGCAGGCAGTACCTTTGCAATCTGGAAAACACCGCCTTCCAGAAAATATCCGCTGCTCATTACCGAGGAATATGTGGTGTGCCCTGCAAAGGTGCAGACCTATTTGCCCCTGACTGAAATTACTGCCGTGCAGCGCTGCAAAATGAGCAGCGCCGGCTTCCTGCGCCGTTTGTGCAAAGCACACAGCCTCTCTGCTGCCGCCGCGGTCTGCGCCGGTTCTGCAAAGGAACGCGCCTTCCGGAAACGGAATCCGCTTCCCGATTCTGAGGTGTTCGATATGCTCTGCATCTGGGATCAGAAAAAACGGCAGCAGCATTATTTCGTTTCCCTTGCCGATTTTAATACCGTGATGGCGTTTTTGCGGGAGTATCTGCCGGAAGCAGAGTTCAAACCCGATAAAAATATCTGAGCGCCTTCATCAGAAATCAAAATATGTTATCAGGCTGCTTGCCTGAACAAAAAAGGAGTTTTTGAACATGAAACATGCACTCATTACCGGTGTGACCGGACAGGACGGTTCCTATCTCGCTGAGCTGCTGCTCGAAAAAGGCTACGAAGTCTACGGCATTATGCGCCGCAAGAGCGTTGTCGATTACGGCAATGTCGATCATCTCAAAGATCAGATCCACTTCATCTATGCCGATATGACCGATATCGTTTCCCTGATCTCTGCTATGCGTATTTCGCAGGCGGATGAGGTCTATAACCTCGCTGCACAGAGCTTCGTTGCTACAAGCTGGGAACAGCCCCTTGCAACCGCTGAGATCGACGCGATCGGTGTCACCAATCTGCTCGAAGCCATCCGCACCGTCAAGCCGGAAGCACGCTTCTATCAGGCTTCTACTTCCGAAATGTTCGGCAAGGTGCAGGCAATCCCGCAGGATGAGACAACACCGTTCTATCCGCGCAGCCCCTATGGTGTCGCAAAGCTCTACGGTCACTGGATCACCAAGAATTACCGCGAGAGCTTCGGTCTGTTCACTTGCTCCGGTATCCTGTTCAACCATGAATCTGAGCGCCGCGGCAAGGAATTCGTGACCCGCAAGATCACCGATGCTGCTGCAAGAATCTCCCTCGGACTCCAGGAATTCGTGGAGCTCGGCAACCTCGATGCAAAGCGCGACTGGGGTCACTCCAA
>DMBA01000318.1 GCA_003446315.1 Ruminococcus sp.
TTGTGAAACGCTTCGGGGCAAAACTCCTATATGAGTACCTACAGCCGGTCTCCATTGTTTTTCGGTATCTCCGATGGATTTATCATGAGGGCGCTGCCCGCAAACGCCCGCTTTAGGGATCTATCCATTAAGAACCCCATTTGGGCACTTCATATAGAAAAGCACCTATTTACTTTAATTTCACAGAATGAGATTTCAAAGCAGCACGAACCCTTTGTCGGGTTTGATCGGAGTCCAATATCAATCATCGCGCAGCGACCCTTTTTCCCATTGCGGATCCTCTTTCAAAAGCTGCATTTGCATCCGCACACGCGCTGCTGCCTTCTCCCGAAAATCCGGCGGTGCAAGAATTTCGAGAACGGGGCCGAAACTGAGCAGCCGAATGAGCAATTCGGTTTCGTCCTGCCGGTCATACCAAAGCTGCACCGTGCAAATACCGGTTTCAAGGTCACGCACGGTATGCTTTTCATAGGCAGCAAATTCGGTCATAAAGCGCTCCGTAGCGTTCCGTTCCGGCTTCACAGAAACGGTGATCGGGACGCTGCATTTGCGCGCATTGAAATAGATTTCGGGCTGCATGCGGCGCTGCGGCAGCAGATATTTTCCGGTTGGGGTGATCTGCCGGATCCTGCCGAGATTGACCAATCCGTTTTTTGTGGTATCACCCTTTCGCCGCGTACAGCAAAGCCGGAATTTATCGTTTTTTCCGGAATATTCGAGGAAAAGGGGCAAAAAGGACAGCTCGATCTCCTCTCCCTTCCCCGAAACATATCGAATGCGCAAAATTTCTCCCGTTTGGATCGCCTGCAAAATGATCCGAAAATTCGCCTGATAACCGGCATCCTGAAAGGGATCGCCGTCAGAAAAACGGTCATGGGCATGGAACCATTCCGGCAGAAACAGCGGTTCCACATCCCGCAGCTTTTCGCTAAGTGCCTGATTCGTCTTTTCGTCCAGAAAGAGACAAAACCGCGGATCCGAAAGTTTTGCCTTTAACCATCGTTTTTGGAGCATTGTAACCGGCATGCGGGGTTTATGCTGCACAATCGGGGTAAAAACGCCGGATTTTTCGGAAAAACGCAGCAAACCCCAATCAGAGCCGTCTGCCTGCGGAATGAGCTTTTGCGGCAAAAACAGCACCGATTCCCGAAATCCGTCTTTTTCCGTGATCGCATAGATCTCCTGCGCCGTAATTTGCGGTTTTTCGAGGATTTTCGCCGCAATCCGGAAATATCTGCCGTAAATTTCATGAAACAGCGTCATTTTCCTCTCCCCCATACATACGGTTCATGCGCTGAATATCGGATATAAAACGCCGCCGAAGGGCACTTGTACCCCCGCGCACCGCAACAATACGCCCGATAAACGACTTTATCCACTGCATACATTCATTCGGATCGGCGGCATCAACGGTCACAGTGAGCAGTTTTTTGCCGTTTTCGCTCAAAACCGGCTCTTTTTGCACAATTCCGATGCGTTTTTCCCGAAAAAGCCGCACCGGAATATGCGCTTCTGTTTCCGGATCATATGCGATGGTGACCGAAAGCGGCTCCGTTTTTTGCGCTTTTTCCCCGGATTCATAGGAAACACCGAACACATGCTGCGATTTTTGCAGGAATTCCTGATAAAAAACGTCATATTCCGGCTCTTTTGTACCAAGCCGGACTGCCTGCACCGTATCCAGCCGAATCGCTTGAAAATGGTGCATTTTCGGCGAAAATGCTACCAAATACCGTCTTCCGGTCTGCACAGAAGTGCTGATTTGCATTGGAATCACAACACTTTCGGTATAAACCCCGTCTGCGGTATTTTTTGCCCGCACACTGATCCGGCGGAGCTTGATGCGCCGTTTTTGTGCCAGCGCTTCACAGAGGATCAGGAGCATTTCGTCTTCCAAAGTGTGCACAATATAGTTATGTTTGCGCAAGAAAATATTATTTTTTATGCCCGTTTTTTGCAGAATCTGGTACCCGATCACGCCAAAAACATCGTCTAAAGAGGAGAAACAGAGCGCATTTTCCAATCCGGGATACTTTTTCAGCCAATCTTCCAAAAAATCGCAGCTTTGCCTATAAATGAGCGTTTTCCCTTGTTTTTGGGTAAAAATCATGCCTTCCTGTGCATATTCTTTCAGTTTTCCGCGCACGGTCTGCTCATCAAAGAAAATGCCGTATGCTGCATCCAGTTCCGCAACGATCTCCCTGAGACTCCGCGGTTTCCCGTCCGCAAGCAGATCGCTGAGCAAAAAATGCAGCCGGATATCATTATCCGTGAAGCTCTTTGCCTCATATGCCTGATACAGCGGATTCTCAAAAATATGCCCGCTTTCCACAGAAATGGAGATCTGTCTGCCGCGCACAGAGTCGTCATGCGTCAGGCAATTGCCGAGCCAGTTTTCCGTGCGCCGCTTCTCATCATCATATGTGCGGCTGCTTTTTCCGGAGAAATCGCCGCGCTGCATATAGCCGTAAATAAAGAAATCCCGGATATAATCGCGCGTTTTTCCGAAATTTTTGACCAATTCTGAAAATCCGGACATCTGCCTGCTCCTTCCCGCTGTGTCTGTATATATGAAGAACCGGTTCTCCGTTCAGAGAACCGGTTGGCATATCTGTTGCATCCGCAAAGTGCATGACAGAAATATCACGCATCTGCTTCACATTTCAGTATCCAAAATTTGAACGGCTCAAACCTCAACATCCCGGAATGTGATGTTGCCGAGCTGCTGGATCGGTTTTTCCGGTTTGCCGTAAATCGCACGCATAAAACGCGGAAATGCTTCATTGGAAATCAGCATCAGGCGGCGGAACACTTCCATTGCGATCGCACCGAGCTCATCCTCGCTGACAAACTGCGGAATGTCATATTCGACCTGCACTGCATGATGCTCGTTATCCAATGTAAACTTTGCATAACGATATCTGCCATTGCATTCGTTGACCACGCGCAGCACGGTTGCACGGTCTTTTTCAATGAAATTCACAAAATTCGGGATGCGAACGGATACGCCGTCACGGTCATCACGCGAATAATAATGAATCATAACAGATGTGGTTTGCAGTGCTGTATTCAAAATCAGGCTGGTGATCTCCTCGTGCTCTTCCACACGGTACTGAAGCGAATTTGCTTTGAATGCTTCTTCGACCAATTCAATTGTTCTGCCCATCGTTCTAATCCTCCTTCATATGCCCGTCAGCCGGAAATCACTTTCATCAGTTCCGGATAACACTTTTCAACGATCTCTGCCGAACGCTGAAGGATCTCCATGGCTGCTTCGCCGATATCCTTGCACTCTGCCGGAAAGTTGTAATCCAGATTGACAGACAGCTCATCTGCATCCACAATAAACCGCAGGAAACGGAACTTCGTGTTGCAGTCATTCGCCGCTTCGGTCATCTCCGCCATCTTATCCCGCGGGAACTTGACCAGATTGAAAATCCGCATATCCACACATGCCGGTTCCTGCGGCGAAATATACTGCACCCGATAATTGGTACTCGGAACAGATACGCCGAGATGCACGACACTGAATGTCTCACGATCTTCAATGCTGCACTGAATATCATGCTTTGTAAGGCAATCATAAATTGCCTGCGATGTTGCTTGAATCATTTGCGTTTCCTCCACACACAGAATTCGTTGCATTTATTATACCCGATATTGTGCAAATTGTCAAGACCCTTATGCAATTCTTCACTAATTGTAAAAACATTTGCACAGTTTATTTCTCAAAATCGGTACATCCATTAGGCAATCTTCGCAATTTGTGCAAATCTCCCGATTATGGCTTGACACAATATGAAAACTATGGTATAATATTACTAGAAATAGATCACGAGGAGGAGTTTACCAATGGAAATTGATGCTCAAAAATTGGAGAATGCTGCGAAAAATACGGAAGTTTTGCTTGCGATGCTCGAACACCGGAAGCTCAAATATACCGTGCAGGAGCAGACTCCCGAAAGAACACATGTCAAAATTCATTTCACCGGTGAAGACATTCCGATGACACTTCATATCATTCTTCGTGCTGACAGACAGATCGTTTCCGTACTCTCTGCGATGCCCTTCTTTATCACGGAAGCCCATCGTGATGACGCTGCAAAAGCCGTTGCCGCTGCCAATCAGGGATTGATTGACGGCTCTTTTGACCTCAATCTCGATACAGGCGAGATCCGCTTCCGCCTGACAAGCTGCTTCATCGGCACGGTGCTCTCTGAGGAGCTCTATTCTTATCTGATGTTCGTTTCTGCTGAAACCATCGACCGCTATAACGACCGGTTCTGTGATCTCAATACCGGCAATATGAATCTGGAACGTTTCCTGAGCGCCGATGCCGCGGACGAAGGCCGCTGATTCAGGAGGCACATCATGCGAAAGTATCTGACAGCGTATATCGCTGCTTTGGAAGCAAAACTTGCTTCCGGTCAGGAACTCGATTATGCCGAGCTCGAACAATCCCATCTCACGATGATTCAGTTTATGCAGCATGAACGATTGATCCACTTTCTCGTTACTATGCTCTTTGCCATCGTGTTTTTTATGGTGTTTCTTGCTTTTTTGCTCTCCGGTATGATGGGGCTGCTGCCGCTGATGTTTATGATCCTTGTCTTGCTCGTGCCTTACATTGCGCACTACTATTTTCTGGAGAATACAGTGCAGAAAATGTATCGGATGCACGATGAAATCCATTTGCGCCGGCTGAAATATACAAAGGATGCTGCGCAGGAACCATAGAAAGTGAGGTAACCGATGGAACTATACCGTCCTATGACTGCGAATGAATACCGCGAACTGGAAGCCCGCAGCTTCCGCGGCTTCCCGCCCCGCCAAGAGGAACAGCCCATCTTTACGGCGCTCCTCTCCGAAGAAGGTGCTTCCCAAATCGCACGGCATATGCGTATTTCAAAAGGCATCGAGAATAAAGTGTATGTTGTCGGTTTTTTGGTCGAGGATGCTTATATCCGGCAATTCCCCGTTCAGCATGCCCGCGAACGCAGCCGGAATGCACTATGGATCCCCGCTGATGAGCTGGATATCCTGAATCAGCACCTGATCGGCAATATCCGTGTGCTCGCAAGCTATGAGATCGCACGCGCTGACGGAGAACTGTTCTTTGCCTGATCGCCTGATCGTGTGATACGGTCATAATATGCGATATATGGAAGCCTGCGGCTTCTCATGCCTTGAGGATGGGGTATGGGATGCCGCGGCTTTTTGCCGCCACAGGCGGAAATACGGGCGCTGCTGCAATTGGGTCTTGAAACTTTTGCTATGCTGTGCTATAATAGAATAGAAAACTGCGGGAATGCCCGCCATAATCAGAAAGGATGATACTCAATGGCAATGACAATTCTGTATCCGGTGGGAAACCATTTGTATGTCAATCTGACCAATCAATGTCCTTGCGCCTGCACCTTCTGCATCCGGCAAAACGGCGACGGCGCTTATGGCTCTGACAGCCTTTGGCTCGATCATGATCCCGATCTTGCGGAAGTGAAAGACGCTTTCTCAAAATGGAATCTCGCCGATTTCTCCGAACTCGTTTTCTGCGGCTACGGCGAACCGACCGAAGCGCTTGATCTCCTGCTCGAAACGGCTCGCTATGCCAAATCGCTCCCCGATTGCCCGCCCATCCGACTCAATTCAAACGGTCTTTCCGATCTCATTCACGGCAAACCGACTGCACATCTCCTGCAAGGCTTGATCGACACAGTCTCGATCAGTCTCAATGCCGGCACGGAAGCGGAATACCTCGCTGTGACGCGCCCGAAATGGGATAACGCTTTCACCGCGATGCAGCAGTTTGCTTCCGATTGTAAACAGTATGTGCAGCATGTCATGTTTACGGTTGTCGATGTTATCCCGCAATCCGAAATTGATGCCGCACAAGCCGTTGCCGATCGGCTCGGGATTCCGCTGCGCGTCAGAAAATATGACTCCTGAATCAATACAGCCCGCGTTTCCTCAAAAACGCGGGCTGCTTTTTACATGTTGGAATCATAGATTATACATATAATAAGAAACTGTATGGCAATCAAAGC
Organism: Ruminococcus sp.; assembly: GCA_003446315.1. GTDB lineage: Bacteria > Bacillota > Clostridia > Oscillospirales > Ruminococcaceae > Firm-04. Next base: position 6,045 of record DMBA01000318.1, read on the forward strand.
CTTCATAATCAACCTCTATGCCATAGTATTCTTCCAGACAGGAGACATACCATTGGCGTATCATTATGGCTTTCTCATCCGTATCCTGAATGTTCAGCTTCTGCAAAGTCTCTACCAAAGTCTTTCCGGGAGAATAGTCCGAATATGGCAGCTCAATCACGCTCAGATTCGTCAGTTTGTTTGCACGCTGCTCTTTCAGAAATGCAATAGATGTGTTGAACACAACTTTATTGATAACATTGATGTATGTCATGAAGCATGCCGCTGCACAACCAAATACACACATGATCTTTTTGGCGTGTGTTTCTATTTGCGGATATAATTCCAGAACATAATCGAGCAATTCCAGCGAACAAAGCAGCCAGAAACAAAAATCAGAGAAGAAGCAGCGCCCTGTCACCGGATTCACGACGCAAAATACAGCGGATGTTATGAATGCACTCACTATGTACAATGTCACGCGCAAAAAACGTGTGCGAGGTACCAAAACCCAAGCAAGATATATGATAGAAACAATATGCAGGAACACCAATGCGGCTTCCATTGCTGCTACACGGAACAATGGTGTCAGGTTCTCAAGGTCGGTATTGCAATTGACAAACATCGCATAAAAAGCATACATCAATTCACAGAAAAACGTCAGCTTCACATAGCGTTTTCGTTCCGGTTTCCATTCGCTCCGATCTGTTCTGCACAGTAACACAAAAAACGCTGCGGCAATCAGGCAATGAATCAGCGGGAATTGCTTTGCAAACCGCGGGAGCACATTGTGGTACATCTGGAAAAAAACATCAGATATACCGAATTCAAAGGAGCGAACGCCGACAACATCTCCGTCTCCATAAACGGAATAATAATTATGGTTTGTGAACATCAACACGGCACCAAACAGCGTTCCGATCAGATACGTTATCTGATATGCACAGATCTTCTGTTTATTCGCTGCCGTATAGATCAGCACAAAAATCGCAAGCGAACAACTGTAAATCGTCATATGTTCCACGCACAATGTGCCGGCGATACCGAGCAATAGCGTGCCAATCGGCAACAATTTCGATGACTGGCATTTTCTGTCTGATCCGGAGAACCAAATCCACAAATATATCAGCACAAAAAGCAATGGAATAGAATAAACCGGAAACGCTGAGATCCACATGATATTTTCATTCCATTCAAACGCCGGCATCAGGCAAAACAGCATCAATCCAGTCCACATCAACGCCGGTTTGCGTTCCCGCCGCAAGCCGCTGCATAACATCCATGCCATCAAAAACAGAACCGGCACATAGATAACAAGTCGGATCGGCAAATAACGAACCATCAAATATGTCAGCGTATTGGAGAGATATCGCCCATTCGGCATGCGCATGCTCTCAAGCCAGTCATAATCATAGGCATACATCCATACCCAATCATCGCCGCCCAAAACAATTGATGCGAAACAGCCGAGAAAGAGTGCAATGAGCACGAAACCAAATATGATATGGTCTGTTATTTTTCGTTCTTTCATATATAGCTCCTAAAAAAGGGTATCCGAATTGGATACCCTTTCTATTTTGATGAAATCAATTGCTGCAAAAAATCACGCATCCGGAAACAGCGATGTATCAGATACTGCAAGTCCAAGTGCGGTATCCGAGGCCCAGTTTCCTGCATAATCATCATATATTTCTACGGTTACGGCAATCGGATACGATCCGGGATACCGTTTATTCACAACACCCACTCCGGTGCATCCATCCTGATACATCCGGAAAGAAATGCTGTCAATACTCGCAACATCGCTAAAATACTGCGAAACTTTTCCATATAGTACTTCGGTCATTTCTGTAACTGTCGGTGCAGCAGACATATGCACACCTCTGGAATTCTGTGCATAAATCGCAGCACCGGTGGTCTGATAGTCACCCGCCAGCAGATCTGTCGGTGCATCCATCTGTGTCAATTCCACCACTGCTGTATTCAACGCATTAAAAATCTGTTTCGAGGCACTGTTCGCGGTCGTAATTTTTGAGCGTTTGACATAACCCATCATTGCCGGTACGAGAATGGCTGCCAAAACGCCCACAATTGCAATCACCACAACCAATTCAATCAAAGTAAAGCCATGTTTTTTCATACTTATGTCCTCACTTAAAATTATGCCCATATGCCTATATTTTTGTTCATCTTCATCATGATACAGCGAATGCCTCC